>JALRFZ010000471.1 GCA_023253615.1 Verrucomicrobiales bacterium
CCATCGCCGAGAGCAGCTCGACGAGCGTCGCGCCGCGGTGGTTGGCGTGTTTGTCAGGATGGGCCGGCGTTCGGATCATGGCGAGAGGAGCCGGGAGAGGTAGCGGTCCGCCGACCTCGCCGCGGCGGGGGCGGAGGCGGGTGTGGCGACGGTGAGCTCCAGTTCGCACAGGCGCGGGGCCGCCGGCGGGGCCGCGTCCGCGGGGAGGATGCGCACTTGCACGAGATGGGTGCCGCTCCCTTCGCCGCGGGTGCCGCGGCTCCACATCCCGGCGTCGGTCTCTTCGAGAAAGCGGCCCGCGTCATCAAAGATGAGATGGCAGGTCGTCGCGCCTTCGTCCGGAACGGGCAACGGGATGGGATCGCCGGGGCGCAGGTGCAGCGCGAAACGGCCGGGAGGAGAGGGGACGATCGAAGCCGTGACTTCCCGCGCGATCCTCGCCGAAGTCCCTCGGTCGCGCGCCGCCCCCTGCGTCGAGGCGGATCCCGCGAGCATGGCGAGCAGGGGCAGCGCGACCGCGGCGACGATGGCGGTGGCCATGGTGACCTCGGGCAGGGAAAAGCCCGCCCGGCGGATCCGCCCGGATTTGCCCACGCGATGGAGGTAGGGAGGCATGGTGGCTCAATCGGTGAGGATGCCGGCGCGCCCGGTGTAGTAGCCGACTCCGAGGCATTCGCCCCGGGGCAAGGCGGCGCCCCCGCCGGAGGATCGCGGCGTGGTGGGGACGACACGGCGGAGCTTCGCATCATGGAAACCCTCGATGATCGCGAGATGCAGGGCGTCGGCATTTTCGAACCCGGGCGAGCGGACGCCGCCGTCGGGCCCGAACATCAAAGCCGGTAGGGGGATCGCGCCGCCTTCGCTTCCCGCGGGGCCGGGGACGGGGAAGGCATGCTCGCGCGCGAGATCATGGAGAGTGCGGAAGGGTTCTCCGGTCGTCACCGCGAAGTCCGTCCCGCGGGCGAAGACAAGTCCGCGGGGCAGGGTGCGCCAGGGGGAGAGCCTCCGGTAGCGGGGCGTTTCCCCCGGTTCCCCATCGGACGGGGCTTCCTCGAAGAGCGCGTAAGCGCGCAGGACGTCGTTTTCTCCGGGGAAAGTCTCGTCGGCGAAGGCGACGATGCGGGGAGCTCCCCGCGCGATCGCCTCGGCCCGGGCGTTTCCGAGAAAGCCGGACAGCTCATGGATGCCGGTCTTGCGGGCCGGGTTGAAGGAAACGAAGGACGGTGCCGCGATGGCGAGCAGCAGGGCGGCGACTCCCATCACGGCGAGCAGTTCGATCAGCGAATACGCACACCGGGACGCGGGGAACTGCGGCGAGGGATGGCGGTCGCGCCTCATGGGAAATGCAGGGTCGGGGAATCCGCGGGTGAGAATGGAGGAAGATTCCCCGAAGAGCAAGATCCGCGCCTCAAAAGACTTCGTCACATGTGCGCGATGGCGGTTGCCGCACCGGATCCCCTCGCGAAGCGTAAGCTCTTTCCCCCATGAACCATCGAACCGCCGTCATCGGAGCCGGGCTTTCCGGGCTCGCCGCCGCCTTCCGCCTCGCCGAGGCGGGGCACGAAGTGCGGGTCTTTGAAAAAAGCCGGGGCCTCTCCGGACGCGCCGCCTCCCGTTCCCGCGAGGGCTGCCGCTACGACCTCGGGGCGAACTACTTCACGATCTCGAGCAACGAGATGGCGAGGCTTGTTTTTCAAACCCTCCCGACCGAGGGGCTGACGAGGATCGTGGGCGGGATCCTCCCTTTCGACCGCGGGGGCAAGATCCTGCCGGGCGACGGAGACCGGCCGCACGGATCGCGCTGGACCTACCGGGACGGCATCAGCACGCTCGGGAAACTCCTCGCCGCCCGGGGTGGATACCCGGTCGAAAACGGCGTGCGCCTGACGCGGTTGGAGCGGGCCGGCACCCGCTGGCGGCTGGAGGCGGAGGGTGGGCCGATCCCGGGTGAGTTCGATGCCGTATTGCTGACGCCACCGGCTCCCCAGGCCGCAGATCTCCTCGAAGCGAGCCTGCCCGACGGCCTCGGCGGCCTCGACGGCGAAGGCCTCGTCGCGGCGCTGCGTGGTGCGGAGTATTTCCGCCAGTTTTCCGTGGTGCTCAATTTCGAGGGCGAATTCACCCTGCCCGGAGACGCTTATGCCCTGATCAATACGGATCGGGGACATGATCTCGCGTGGGTCGCGCGGGAGAACGGCAAGGCCGGGCGCGTGCCCGGGGGGCAAACGCTCTTCATTGTGCAGATGGCTCCGGACTGGAGCAGTCACCATTACGACGACGCGCCCGCCACCATTGTTGCGGAGGCAGTCGACGGGCTGGGCTCCCTCCTCGGAGAGGCGCTCCCCTCTCCGGTCTGGAGCGACCTGCAGCGGTGGCGCTACGCCCATCCGCGCGGGGCGATCGATCTCGAGGCGCTGCGGTCCGCGGCCCCGTCCGGTTTGTATTTCGCGGGGGACGCCCTCGTCGGCCGCGGTCGTGTCGCCGGGGCGATCGAGACCGGCTTTTCAGCCGCCACGGCGATCCTCGGGCAGGGTGCCCACCGCTGAGGCCGCCGGTGCGGCGGAAAAGGGTGAGTCACCTCACGCCATCGCAAGGCCACCGCTTTGTTGCGGCGCCGCGCCTCTGCCCCCAGACCCCGGCATTCAGGACGGGAACGAAGCCTGTTCGGCGACTCACGATCGGAGACTGGCGTCAACCGAGCCGCTGGTAGAGGAGGACTATGGAGGTGATGGCGTCATTGGGATGGCGAGTGCGGAGGTGCGCGACATCCTCGCCGCGACGATCGACCGCCGCATCCAGATCGAACTGGATCTCAGCGCGATGCCCTGGCGCGTCATGGCCGATGTGGGCATGCTGGGCCAGGTCTTCATGAACATGGCGGTGAACGCGAAGGATGCCATGCCGCAGGGCGGGCATCTTTTCCTGCGTTCCAGCAACCGCACCCTGGCGGCCGCCGATCTCCGCGCCCATCCCGAGATCGCTCCGGGGGATTTCGTCTGTCTCAGCGTCGAGGACGAGGGCGAGGGGATCCCGCTCGAAGTGCAGTCGAAGATCTTCGAACCCTTCTTCACCACGAAGGAACCCGGCAAGGGCACGGGCCTCGGCCTCGCCACCTCCTTCGGGATCGTGAAGCAACTCGGGGGCTGGATCGATTTCCGCTCCGTACCGGGCAAAGGCACCCGGTTCGACATCTATCTTCCGCGCAGCACCGCCGCGGAGGCGGGCGAATCGTCGGCGCTGCTCGGCACGACGGTGCCGGAGCCGGCTCTCGCGCCTTCGCGCAAAGGCGAAACGATCCTCCTCGTCGACGACGAGGCCCTCGTGCGCCGTATCGGGCGCACGCTGCTCACCAAGCTGGGCTACTCGATCCTCGAGGCGGCTGACGGGCTCGAGGCGCTGGAGATCTGCCGCACCCGGGGCGATGAGATCGGGCTCGTCCTGCTCGACCTGACCATGCCGAACCTTTCCGGAAAAGAGACTTTCGCCCGCCTCCACGAAATGCTCCCGGACCTGCCGGTGCTGATCTGCAGCGGCTACCTCGTCGATCTCAGCGAGTTCACGAACGACTGTGGTGCCTGTCCCGACGGCTTCGTGCAGAAACCCTACAGCTTCGGCGACATGGCCGAAATGGTGCGCAAGACCCTCGACGCCCAGAGTCACGCCGCCGCGTGAATCACTCCAAGGACGGAGCCGGTGAGATCGCGGGCGCTGTCGGAGCGGGAGCAGGCACCGCCGCCGGAGCCTCGACCGACTTGCTCGGAGCGAGCGGCTTCACCGCCTTCAGGTATTTGAACAGGTCGCTGTCCGTCGTGAAGACGGCGGTGCTGTCGTGCATCGTCTTCTGGTAGAGCTCGAGCGTGCGCATGAACTCGTAGAACTCCGCCGCCTCGGGCGAGCGGTTGAACGCGTTGGCGTAGATCTGCGAGGCCTTCGCATCCGCCTCGCCCCGCGTCGTTTCCACGATCTTGTAAGCCTCCGATTCGATCCGGCGCAGCTCCTTCTCCTTGTCACCGAGGATCTTCGCGGCTTCTCCGGCTCCCTCGGAGCGGAAACGTTCGGCGATCTGCTGGCGCTCCGAGACCATGCGCTCATAGATGCGCACCTGCACCTCCTCGTTGTAGTTGATGCGTTTGAAGCGGATGTCGAGCAGGTCGATCCCGAATTCGGCGAGTTTCGGCTTGGCGGTGTCGAAGATTTCCTTCTCCAAGAGCGTGCGGCCCTTCCGGATCGGGATGAGCACGCCGACCGTGCCGCTCTTGGCCGCCTCGGCGAGCTCGGCATCGACGGCTGGTTTGCGTTCCTTCGTGGAGCGGATCACCTCGATCAATTCGTGACGGGCGATCGTGTTGCGGGTTTCGGAACCGAGGATGTCGTCGAGACGCGTCTGGGCGGTGCGCTCGTCGCGGAGTTTTTCGAAAAAGCGCAGGGGATCGGTGATGGTCCAGCGGGCGTAGGTGTCGACCCCGATGTAGGATTTGTCCTTCGTCGGCATCTCCGTGGTGATCCCGTCCCACTCGAGGATGCGCCGCTCGAAGAAATTCACCTTCTGGAGAAAGGGCACCTTGAACTTCAGTCCAGGCTCCGTGATCGGCTCACCGACGGGCTTTCCAAACTGGGTGACGATGGCCTGCTCGGTCTCGTTCACGGTGTAGAAGGCACCCGTGACGATGAGAAAGGCGAGCAGGATGGTGAG
>JALRFZ010000496.1 GCA_023253615.1 Verrucomicrobiales bacterium
GGCACGCAAATGGGCGTGGAATGGCCGTTCTACGCCTGGCTTTTCGTGCTGCCCGGGTTGCTGGTGGCGGGCGGATGGGCGTGGCGGGGGCGGTGCAGCCCGGAGGTGAAACTTCCCCGGGTTGGCGCGCTCGCCGCCGGCGCGATCGTCCTGCGGCTGCTGGTGCCGCTTTTCAACAACCTCGGCACCGCCTGGGGCCCGAATCTCGCGGTGGCCTTGTCGGTGATCGCGGCAATCGCGCTGGTCGTCGCGCTGGAGCGGGGCTCCTTTCTCAATCCACCCCACCTCGAGGGACAGCTCTGGATCATCGGAGTCGCCGCGATCCCCTTCATCGAAAACGTGGTCGGCGATCCGGTTTCGGGCTTTCTTGAAGAATCCGATCTGTTCCTCGGATCGACGATCGGTTGGCTCGCCTTTGCCGCGAGCTTGTGGGTGATCGGTCCCATCACCGGATTCATCAGTGATCAGCTCTCGCGGTGGCGGGCCAAGGGCCTTGATGAGATCGAAGGTTTCTCCGGCCGCGTCATCGAGGCCTCCCGCGATTGCCGGAGTCCTGCGGTGATCGCCACCTTCTGCGAAGAGCTCTTCGCGGAGGTGGGCATCGAGGACGCCCAACTCTGGCGCTACCGGGGGAGCGGGATCTTCGACCGGGTCGCACCGGCGGCCGACGGCATCTCCTACGACCTCGTCTCCGAGCCTCTGGCCAATGCGCTCGCGGGCACCTCGGGATCCCTCCGCCTTGAGGAGATGCGCCTCGAGTGGCGCTGGGCGGCCTACCACCGCGAGTTGGAACGCTGGTTCCAGGAGGGCGGCGATCTCATCATCATACCCTCTTCCCACGAGGGACACCTTCTCGGCGTCTTCGCCTGCGCCGACGTCGAGGCGAATCGATTCCTCCTGCGACCCACCGTAGGCAGGAGCCTCTCCTCCGCTCTGACCGCGGCCCTCCTGCAGCTCGACCCTCCCCCGTCATCAGGCGGAACCGAGCGGGCGTGAGAGCACCTGCTCGCGGGCGGCGAGCGTGCTCGCGGTCTCACCGGAGCGGGGCGGACGGGACAAGGGCGGAGGCAGCGCTCCTTCGCACCGGAGCGCCCGCAGCTCCCATGCGTAGGCAAAGCCCACGCCGAGGACGCAGATCAGGGGTGAGAGCGGGGCCGCGTGGCGAATCCCGCCGTAGCCCCAATCGAGATTCTGAAAGCTGACATCCACGTTCCACCAGGCGTGTAGGGCGACCGAGACGATCCATCCTCCCAGCGAGAGAGCCATCCGCGAGGAGAGCGAGGGCAGCAGCGCCGCAAAACCGATCGCCAGCAACATCGGCAGGGTGAAGGCGGCGTGGAGATAGGGGAAAAAGAGACGGCCCTGCCAGTCTGAAAAATCCCGCGCGAAGTGGGTCGCATTTTCGACGCTGCCAAAACCAAGACTGACCAAAAAACCCGACAAGACCGCGGGCCAGGGTCCGACATCCCGGCGCTTGAGACCCGCGTGATCGACGCTGGTGAGCAACATGAGAAAAGGCAGCAGTCCCTTGAAGGTCTCTTCGAAAATCGGCGCGGAAAGGATCGAGCCCGCGAGATCGCCCAGGTTTTGCGCCTTGCCGGCATCGAACATTTCACTCTCGACCGCCTTTTCGGTGACGGTGACACCCACGTAGAGATGGATGTAGGTGGCGAGGATCGAGATGATGAAAATCCCGAAACCAAGGGACCTCCACCAGGTCCTCGCCGAGGTGGGCGGCAGCCGATCCAGCCACCACAGCGCGAGCAGGGCCGGCGCCACCATGACCAGGGAGAGCGCCAGGCCGAGGGCGTGGTTGAGGGCATGACGATCCAGTTCCCCCCACATGAGGAAAGCCGACCCGAGGAGCGCGAGCCCCCAGATCAAGTCGCTGAAGCGCGGTTTCATTCTCCGAACCGGATCTAACGCCCTTGGGAGTCCGGTTTTCGGCTCCGCACGGAGAAGAGATCGTCCGCAACAGTGGCGGGCGACGCCCGGAAAAGTCAAGGGCTTTGCCTGACGGCAGCCGTGCCGCTGATCAAGCCCCCTTCTGCTCACGAATGACCATCTTGCAGAAGGTCTCGGTCGTGAAGAGTTTGGGGATCTCGGCGGCCTTGAGCGGGGTCTTGATGCGGTCGGCCGGCACTTCCGTGAGGTAGGCACGGATCTTGGCAACGCCGGCGTCGGTGACGATGCCACCCTGCTCGAATTCTTCCTCGCTCAGCTCGCCGCGGGCTTCCTCCATGGCCTTGCCACGGGGGATCTTCACCTTGAACTCGCGCTCGAGGCGGAAAACGATGTCGAGGAAGTCGATCGACTCGGCGTCGAGATCGTTGATGAGGGAGGAATCGGGCTTCACGTCCTCTTCGTCGCAGCCGAGGGCGTCCGCGATGATTTCCGCCACCTTGGGATAGATGGCCATGATTTCCTCTTTGGTGATGTCTGCGTTGCTCATGTCTCTTACATTTTGAATCCGCCGTCCACGCTCAGGACCTGCCCGGTGATGTAGCCGGAGAGGTCGGAACTCAGGAACCACACCGCCTCGGCGATCTCGGCGGGCTGACCATAGCGCTTCAGGACGATATTGGAAAGGATTTCGTCACCCCCGAGGCTGCGGACCTCGGCGGACATGTCGGTCTCGATCACACCGGGCGCGACGGCGTTGACGCGGAGC
>JALRFZ010000516.1 GCA_023253615.1 Verrucomicrobiales bacterium
CCATCGCCGAAGTTCGTCCGATTGCCCGACCGAGACGGGAGCCACGTCCCGCGCCCGGTCTTTTCCGTGACGAGATCTCGGTCGGAGCGGAGTTTTTCGACGCGGACATCGAGATCACGCGGAATTTTTCCCAAACGGACGAGTGAAGCCCGATGGACCTGCTGGTCGATACCTGCACGGCTCTCTGGTATTGGGGTGGTGACAAACGACTCTCCGCGCAGGCCGAGGCGGCTCTGCGTGATCCCGGAAATGAACTGTGGTTTCATCAAATCTCCTATCTGGAGATCACGATCAAGTATTCGCTCGGAAAGCTGTCACTGAAGACGTCTCCCGCTCTCCTGGTGCCCGCGGCGATGGAACGATATCAGATCCGATTCACACCCCTCTCGAATCCTGACGTGGCACGGTTGGAAAGCCTGCCATTCCATCATCGGGATCCTTTCGACCGGATCCTCATCAGCCGGGCACTCAATCGCGATTGGGCCGTCGTCACCTCGGATGGGATTTTCAAGGACTACGGGGTGCAGGTGATTTGGTAAACTCCGAAACTCCCACCATCACGTCCTTGCCCAAATCTTCGTAACTCGTCATCATCGCCAACGATGAAGCTACCCCTCGCCCTTTGCCTCCTCCTCCTCATCTCTCTCTCCGCGACCGCGGCGGAGAAGAACGTCATCTTCATCATCACCGACGACGAGTCTCCCACCCTCGGCTGCTACGGCGATCCGGTGGCGAAGACGCCGGCGATCGATGCCATCGCCGCGGATGGGACCGTCTTTCTCAACGCCTTCGCCACCACCGCGAGCTGCGCGGCAAGCCGTTCGGTGGTGATGTCAGGATTGCACAATCACCGCAACGGGATGTACGGCCACCAGCATTCCTACCACAAGTTCGAGTCGTGGAAGACGGTCGTCAGCCTCGCCCTGCCTCGCGTCATGGCCGGGGCCGGGTATCGCACCGGACACATCGGCAAGTACCACGTCGGGCCCGAGCAGGTCTATCGCTTCGAGACCTACCTCAAAGCAAATGACCGCAACACGGTCGAGATGGCCGAGAAATGCCGCGACTTCCTCACCGCCGCGGACGAGCGACCCTTCTTCCTCTACTTTGCGACCTCCGATCCCCATCGCGGCGGCGGCATCGACGAAACGTCGAAGCTCGAACTGAAGCCGAACCTCTTCGGCAACAAGCCCGAGCGAGGCTCCTTCCCCGGCGTCGAGGAAGTCTTCTACGATCCGGCGACGGTGCCGATCCCGCCTTTCCTCACCGATAATCCGGAGACGCGCGCGGAACTCGCCCAATACTACCAGAGCGTCTCCCGTGTCGATCAGGGCGTCGCCCGACTCGTCGGGATCCTCAAGGAAGCGGGACTCTACGACAAGACGATGATTGTTTTCACCTCCGATCACGGCATGGCCTTCCCCGGCGGCAAGACGACGGTCTACGAGGGCGGCCTGCGCGTCCCCTTCGTGGTCCGCAATCCCTACGAACCGAAGCGCGGTGTGAAACACGAGGCCCTCGTCAGCCACATCGACATCACCCCGAGCCTGCTCGACTTCGCCGGTGGTCTCGACAAGGAAAAGAACCGCCCGAAACGTTTCGTGAACGCGAAAAAGTTCTGGGAGGACCATCCCGAGGTCGCGAAAGACAATCTCGGTCCGAACCTCGACGCCTATCACGGCAAATCGTGGCTTTCCATCCTCGGCGACGGCAAGGCGGAGCACTGGGAGACGCTCCACGCCTCGCACACCTTCCACGAGATCCAGATGTATTACCCGATGCGCGTCGTGCGCGACAAGCAATACAAGCTGATCTGGAACATCGCCCATCCCCTGCCCTACCCCTTCGCATCCGACCTCTGGACGGCGAGCAGCTTCCAGTCGCAATACCGGAAATCGCTCGATGCGCCCTACGGACAAAAGACCGTCGGCGAATACATCCATCGGCCCGCCTTCGAACTCTACCGCATCGACGAAGACCCTAACGAAGCCAAAAACCTCGCCGGCGACCCGGCCTACACCGAGGTGCTGCGTCAGTATCAGGAGAAACTCCGCGCCTTCCAGAAAGAGATGGACGATCCCTGGATCCTGAAGTGGGAATACGAGTGATCGTCGGAAGCGCCGCTCACGCCAGGGGCAACGACAGCCCGGAGCGGCAGAGTTCGTCGTGGATTTTTCTCACTTCCTCGGCCTCCGGATGGACCCGGCTGCTGCCGAGACTTTCCAAAAAGCGGCACGAAGCGAATCCAAGGGCGATGCGTTCGTAGCCCTCGATCCACTGCTGGCGGCGCGGCACGTGCTCGGGCGGAAAGGGCCATTTCGATTTCGGCAGCGACTCGGCGGGGCGATATCCGATGCGCCAATACTTCGGACTGACACGGGCTCGGAAACAATTCTGCAAGAGACAGAGCGTGACGAAACGCCGGTCGGAATCCAGATCGGCGAGCGCGTTTTTCGTCCTCTCATCACGCGGCTCGAAGACGTCGTGCATCGCGAGAAGACGGAAGCCGGCGGGCGTCTCGTAGACGCGCAGGTGCCAGTCGGGATGCGTGGCGGCAAAGGCCCGGATACCCTCGAGGCTCGCGGTGCGGGCCTCCGACTCGAGCCGTGATCGACGTCCGGCCCGGATGCGGCGATTGATCCCACTCCACAGCCATGGAATCCCGATGCCCACGAGGGCACCGATCCAAAGGGATTTCAGCCAGATCCCGACACCGATCCCGGCGAGCACCAGCAGCAGGCATCCGCCCGGAGGCATGCGCAATGGATCCCGGAAAGTGGAGTCGACATCGGCGAAGAGGACGCGCGGGGTATTCAGACAGAGCGATCCGTAGCTGTTCCGCGTGATCACCGCATGGGGAAAACGCCATACCACTTCCTCGCGGATCGGCATGCCATCGCCGTTCCCATAGGTTTCGAGCGGCTCGCGCCGGCGCAGATCCTCGCCCGCCCACACGCGCCTGATCGCCTCCGTGGCACGTGACTCGGCCAAGGCGCGGGCATCGGCTTCGCTCGTATCCGACCATCCCCAGCGGCGCACCGTCACCTGCCGGCCGTCGCGCTTTTCCTGGATGCGGTGCCCGGCCCAAAACTGCGGAATGATCATGCGTGGAGGTTACCCGGATTCCGCGAGGGAAGTCAAAACGATTGCGATCCCTGGTGAACCACGCGGCTCAATGTGGCTGCGACTTCAGTCGCAGGGGCGGGCGTCTCTCGATCATTCGGGTTCGACTGAAGGCGAATCCACATTGGGCAAACCTGCCGCTATACAAGAATCTCCCGGATCACATGCCCCTCGACGTTCGTGAGCCGCCTTGCGATCCCATTGTGCTCGAAGGTGAGTTTCTCGTGATCCAGCCCTAACAGGTGCAGGATCGTCGCGTTGAAATCGTAGAGCGGGTGGACGTCCTTGACCGCCTTCTGGCCGAGCGGATCGGTCTCGCCGTGGCTGACGCCGGGCTTCACGCCCGCGCCGGCCATCCAGCAGGTGAATCCGTCGGGATTGTGGTCTCGGCCCTTCGCCCCCTTCTGGAAAAACGGCATGCGGCCGAATTCGGTGCACCAGACCACGAGCGTGTCCTCGAGCAGCCCGCGCTGACGCAGGTCCTTGATGAGCGCTGCGGCGGGTTGATCGAGGATGGCGGCGTGGACGTCGTATTGATCCTTCAGCTCGCTGTGACCGTCCCAATTCAGCTTGCCGCCGCTGGCGTAGGCGCCGTTGAAGAGCTGCACGAACCGCACGCCCTTCTCGATAAGCCGGCGGGCGAGGATGCAGTTCTTCGCGAAGGCGGCTTTGTCAGGATTCGTCGCATCGTCCGCCCCGTAGAGTTTCAGGATGTGGTCGGGCTCGGAGGAAAGGTCGGAGAGCTCCGGCATGCTCAACTGCATCCGCGCGGCGAGTTCGTAGCTGGCAATGCGGGCGGCGAGTTTGCCATCGCCGGGATTCGCCTCGAGATGACGCGCGTTCATCCGCTGGAGCAGATCGCGCGCCGCACGATCCGCTGCGGGAGAAACACCCGGCGCACTGAGATGGCGGACAGGACTTTTCGATCTCATCGTCGTGCCCTGGAAGGCCG
>JALRFZ010000312.1 GCA_023253615.1 Verrucomicrobiales bacterium
TCTCTATTTCTTCCCCTTCGGATTCCCGAGCCACTCCCCGGCAAAATAAACCAAACGCCGCTCGCCTTCACTGCCCGGCTTTGCCGGCGTGAACGCCGATGCCTCGAAGGGATGGGCGACGGGGGCGTGTTCGTGGAACAAGGCAGCCGATTGCAGGGCGATGAGACGCTCCACCGGATTCTCCGTGCCGTTGTGGATCGTGACGAGAGTGGGGCGCGGGTCGATCGCACCCGCGAGGGCGAGAAACTCCGCCGCGCGGATCCGCACGGGGACCTGATCATCACGCAACAGCGTGCGCGCCGTCTCAACCAGCTCCGTCGCCTGCACGCCGTAGGCCGAGCAAACGGTCGCCGCCCGGAAACGGACGTTCGCATTTTCCGACTTCAGCGCGCCGAGCAACGCTTCCTCACTCTCGGCAAAGGGAGCGAGCATGAGATCGGCGGTGTCGATCAGTTCCGCGATCTCCGGGGCACGGGCGCGGCCCCAGGCCACCGGATCGCCCATCGCTTCGGCGACGAGGACGCTCTCCGGATAAAAGCCGAGATCCGGCATCGCCTTGAGCCGCTCCCGCAGATCGCTCCGCATCGCGAGGAGGCGATCGCGGTGCGCGGGATCGGCTGCGAGGTTGCGGGTCTCGTGCGGATCTCTCGCGAGATCGTAGAGCGCCTCGGGGCTCTTCGACTGGAAGAACGACCGTTGGTCCGCCCCGAGTCGTCCCTCGTCGTAGAGATCGCGCCATTCGCGGTAAGCCGCCATCTGGTAGCGGTAGTTGTTTTGCAGGGCCTCGGGTTGGTAGGGCTGGTAGTTCCTGACATATTTCCAATCGCCCTTCCGCAGCGAGCGGGAGAGATCGTATTTTTCGTCGAAGCGATCCGATGATCCGAAGGCCGAGTCGCGCGTGGCGAGGCTTGCGGGGGTGATGCCCTCGCCAAGGAAAGGGCGACCGTCCATCAGGTCCGGCACCTTCACGCCCGCGAGATGGAGCACGGTGGGGCCGAAGTCGATGAAGCTGACGAACGCTTCGCTGCTCGAGCCGGGCGCGAGGGGAGATAGGTATTGCCACTTCTCCGGAATCCGGATCACCAGAGGCACGTGCAGCCCGGTCTCGTAGAGGTAGCCCTTGCTGCGCGGCAGGACCCCTCCGTGATCCCCGAAATAGAAAATGATCGTGTCGTCGAGCAAGCCGTCGGCCTCGAGTTTCGCCACCGTCGCGCCGACGATGTCATCGATCAGGCGGATGCGGTCGAGATAACGCGCCTTCGTGTAGCGGAAGAGCGGGGTGTCGGGGAAATAGGGAGGCAAGGTGACTTTGTCAGGATCGTGGGCCGTCTTTTCCGTGGCCATGACCGCCGGATCGAAATGCAGGCTGCTCTCGTGCGATTCGGCGTGGCTTTCCATGTGGAAGAAAGGCTGCGCGGGATCGGGACGGTTCCGCCACGAAGCCTTTTTCGAGGAATCGTCCCAGGCCGCGGGATCCTTCGCGGTGTTGTAGTCTTCCTTGGAGTTGTTCGAGGTGTAATAGCCGGCTTCGCGAAGGAGACCGCTGAAGATACGAAGGCCCTCCGGCAGCTTGGCGGGCTCGAGACGACGGTGCGACATCGTGCCGAGGCGTGGCGCGTAGCATCCGGTCGCGAGCGTGGTCCGCGCCACCGAGCAGACCGGCGCGTTGGAGAAAGCTCGGGTGAAGGTGATCCCTTCACGTGCGAGCGCCTCGATGTTCGGCGCTTCGGTGCCTTCGGGATCGAAAAGTTTCAGGTAGTGCTTCGAATTGTCCTCCGAAACGATCCAGACGATGTTGGGCCGGTCGGCGGAGATGGCGGAAGATGCAAAGTGGGGTAGCAGGAGCGATGCGGAGAGGGGCAGCAAAAGGCAGCGGAGGCGGGGGCTCATGAATCGAGCATGACGCAATCGTCCCGCGAAGGGAAGAGCGGAGTTGCGCGGGGATGGATGAAGAATTGAATGGCCGGATGCACCCACGAAAGTGACTCCACCGCCGTAACCTTTCAACCGATGTCCGCCCCACCATCCATCCCTCTCGCCCTCGACGGCGCCGACGCGTGCGTCGCGGATCTCGGGCTGTGGTTGGACCCGCATCGGGCGCGGGAATTCGCCTTCGTCTCCCACGCCCACTCCGATCATTTCGCACCGCATGGACGCATCCTTTGCTCGACGCCGACACGTCGGCTCATCGAGGCGCGTTATGGCGCGGCGGCGCGGCGGGCAGGCATTCTCGATCTGGCCTTCGGCGAAACGCTCGAGCTCGACGGCCATCGGATCGAGCTGCTCCCGGCCGGACACATCCCGGGCTCGGCGATGCTCTTTCTCGAACGTCTCGATGATGGGGCGACACTCTTGCACACGGGTGATTTCAAAACCCGAGCCGCCGCCGGAGCGGAAGGGCATCAAGTGCGTCACGCCGACACGCTCATCATGGAGACGACCTTCGGCCTGCCGAAGTTCCGCTTTCCGCCGGGTGACGAAGTGCTCGCGGCGATGGTGAAATTCGCGGTCGAGGCCATCGAGGACGGGGAGATTCCGATCTTCATGGCCTATGCCCTCGGCAAAGCGCAGGAGATCCTCATCGCTCTCCACGAACGAGCTCCCGGTCTGCGCTTCCAGGTGCACGAGTCGGTCGCGAAAATGAACGAAGCGGTGGCGTCCCTCGG
>JALRFZ010000560.1 GCA_023253615.1 Verrucomicrobiales bacterium
CGCCCTCGCCAAATTCGAGAGCGGCGACGACAAGGGAGCGGCAGAACACCTCGCCGAACTCGAAAAGCAGCTTTCCGCCAAACAGGCCGAGAAGGACAAGGCCGTCGCGGACGCCGGGAAGAAGGCGCAGGATTCGAAGAAGGACGACAAGGCGATCGAGGAAGCGAAGAAAGCCGCTGCGAAGAATTTCGAAAAGGCGGTCGCCGATCTGGAGAATCCGGTGAACGAGCTGCGCGTCTACGCCGCTCTCTCGGCCAGCCCGCCGGACACGGCCAAGGCACTCGAACTGCTGCCGAAACTCAAGGATCTGGCAAAGTGGCGCCATGCATCACTCTGGCAGCGGGCCGGAAAAGGCGACGAAGCCATCAAGCTCGCGGGCGAAGCCGTCGGTTCCGGAAAGAACGAAGTGCTGCCCCTCGTCGCCCAGGTCCGCATCCTCCACGCGAATGGAGAAACGGACAAAGCCAAGGAGTCCTTCACGAAGCTCCGCACCGTCGCCCACAGCGCGGATCCCGATCTGATCGTCTTCAAGCCACTCGTCTCCATCGCGAAGGAATTCGGATATCCCGAAGACTGGCGTCTCGATCCCGAAGCGCCCAAGGATCTGGGTGAGCGGCCCGACCTCGACTCGCTCGGCCCCTTCCGCTGGACGCCCCCGGCCGCACCCGCAGCGACCCTCACCAACATCGAAGGCAAGACCGAGCCCCTCTTCACCGCCGGCGGCCGCCCGCGGGTGGCGGTCTTTTTCCTCGGAAAAGGTTGCACCCATTGCATGGAGCAACTCAATGCCTTCGCGCCGGTCGCGAAGCGATTCGACGAGGCCGGGATCGATCTCATCGCCGTCAGCACCGACACTCCGGAAGGATTGAAGGAGACCCTCGCGGGCGAAGGGGAGAAACGATCACCCTTCCCCTTCCCTCTCTACTCCGACTCCGGCCTCGCAGCCTTCAAGGCCTGTCGCGCCTACGACGACTTCGAGGAGATGCCCTTGCACGGCACCTACCTGATCGACGGCGGAGGCAGGATCCGGTGGCTGGAGATCAGCTACCAGCCTTTCATGAAGCCGGACTGGCTGCTGGAGGAATGCAAACGCCTGCTCGCCCTCGGGACGGAAGAGAGCTGAAGATCATGCCGGAGCGGGCAGGCCGGGGAGACCGCCTTCGCTCTCCTTCTCCTTTTCGACCGGACGCTTTTTCGGAGTCTCGCTCGGAAGATCCGGGGGCGTCGGGGACGAGGGAGGATTTTGGATCTCGCCGTGCTCCATGATCTCGTGGATGTGCTTGGCGTCGAGCGTTTCGTATTCAAGGAGACCCTTGGCGATGGAATCGACCTGGTCGCGGTGCGAGACGATCAATTCGGTCGCTTTCGCATAAGCGGTGTCGATGAGACGCTTCACCTCGGCATCGATCTTCTGCGCCGTGGCTTCGCTGTAATTGCGGGGTGAACCCATGTCGCGTCCGAGGAACACGTGCTCCTGGTGATCGCCGTATTCGACCATGCCGAGCTCTTCGCTCATGCCCCATTCACACACCATCTTGCGGGCGATCGCGGTGGCCTGCTTGATGTCGCCGCTCGCTCCGCTCGCGACGTCGCCGAAGACGACCTCTTCCGCGACCCGGCCGCCCATGATGACGACGAGCTGGTCGAGGAGTTCGCTCTTGCGCTGGGTGTATTTGTCCTGCACCGGCAGCCACATCGTCGATCCGAGCGAGGGCCCCCGCGGGATGATCGTCACCTTGTGGAGCGGATCGGTGTTCTCGAGCAACACCAGGAGAATGGCGTGGCC
>JALRFZ010000734.1 GCA_023253615.1 Verrucomicrobiales bacterium
CCGCGTATTCCGTAGGCCGCTCCATCTTGATCAAGCTTGCCCAGGGGGCCTCGTCCCACTTAAATGGAGCGATGCTCTTCGAACGCACCCACATCGGCGGAATGCTGCGGCGGCTCCACGAAGAGCATGGCATTTGTCTGGGGACGTCGTCGTGGCGCTACCCGGGCTGGTGCGGACTGCTCTACGACGAGGACCGCTACCTCTGGGGCACGCATTTTTCCAAGCAACGCTTCTCGGACCACTGTCTGGAGGAATATGGCACGACCTTCCGCTCGGTGTGCGTCGATGCGACCTACTACGCGTTGCCGCGGAAGCGTTTCCTGGAGGGGATCGTCGCGCAGGTGCCGGGGGATTTTGTCTTTTCTTTCAAAGTGCCGGACGAGATCACGATCCGGACCTTTCCGCAGGTGGCATCCTTTGGCGCGCGGGCGGGAAAGGGGAATGATTTCTTTCTCAGCGCGGAGCTGCTCGAAACCGGTTTCCTGAGCCGGCTTGTGCCGATGAAAGCCCAGGTCGGGGCCCTGATCTTCGAGTTTTCGCATTTTCATCCGGGCGAGTATGAGCACGGGCGCGATTTCGTCGCGGATCTCGACGCCTTTTTCACGAGGGCGCCGAAAGGCTGGCGTTACGCGGTGGAGATCCGCAACGCGAACTGGCTGCATCCGGACTATTTCGCGATGTTGGCCTCGCACGGGGTGGCCCATGTCTACAACCAATGGACGCGGATGCCGACGATCCTGGCGCAAATGGAGCGCCATCCGCCGGGGGCGGATCCGTTCACGGTGGCGCGGTTTCTCCTCACGCCGGGGAGGAGCCATGAATGGTCGCGCGAGCAGTTCGAGCCCTTTCACCAGCTCCGCGAGATCGATCCGGAGGCACGTGAAGCGATGCGGCTGTTGATCGAGGCCGGCAAGGCCGACGGACCGGAGCGCCCCGCTTACCTCTATGTGGGCAACGAGCTGGAGGGAAATGCCCTGCACACGATCGCGGACGTGCTGGAGCGGACGGAAGGGGGCTGATGGATCCGGGGGCGGAGCGGGAAACTTCATCACGGAGCCGCGCCCGCGTTGACACGTCCGGGAGGCGGTTCCAGCATAGGGACAAATCCCATGAGTTCTTCCTCCTCCGCCGTGCAAATCCTCGAGGCCGCTGGCCAAAAACAACCGACCCAGCGGGAGCGCTTTGAAAAGGTGCGCACCCTCGTGCATCCTTCGTCGGAAAGCGCCAGCAAGGCCCTCGCCGCCGAGGTCGCGGCCCTGATCCGGGAGCGCGCCGCGGCGGGCAAAACGACCGTGCTGGGACTGGCGACGGGATCGACTCCGGTGCCGTATTACCGCGAACTGATCCGTCTCCACCAGGAGGAGGGCCTCAGCTTCGAGTCGGTGACGACCTTCAACCTCGACGAATACTACGGCCTGCCGCGCGATCACCCGGAGAGTTATTTCCGCTTCATGCGCGATCAGCTTTTCGACCACGTCGATCTCGATCCCTCACGCATCCACATCCCGGACGGGACGGTGCCGATGGAGGCGGTCTACGATCACTGCCTCGACTACGAGCGCCGCATCATCGAGGCGGGCGGGCTCGACGTGCAGATCCTCGGGATCGGGCGGACGGGGCACATCGGCTTCAACGAACCGGGATCGTCGGCCGATTCGATCACCCGGATGATCACGCTCGACCGCGTGACGCGCCAGGACGCGGCGGCGGACTTCATGGGCGTGGCGAATGTACCGCGCTCGGCGATCACGATGGGGGTGGGCACGATCCTCGAGGCGAAACGGCTCGTGCTGATGGCATGGGGCGCGAACAAGGCCTCGATCGTGCGTGAGGCGGTGGAGGGCAAGGTGACGGATCAGATCTCGGCGAGCTTCCTGCAGAATCACGGCAACGCGACCTTCCTCGTCGATGAGGCGGCAGCCTCGAATCTGACGCGCTTCCGTTTCCCCTGGCTCGTGGGGCCGGTCGAGTGGGATGCCCCCATGAAAAAACGGGCCGTGGTCTGGCTCGCCCGGAAGCTGGACAAGCCGATCCTGAAGCTGGTCGACGAAGATTACAACGAAAACGGCGCCGGCGGTCTGCTCGCCTCGACCTCGGAAGCGGCCTACGAGGTGAACATCGACATTTTCAACCGGGTGCAGCACACCATCACGGGGTGGCCCGGGGGCAAGCCGGGGATCGACGATTCACGGCGACCGGAGCGCTCGGAGCCGTTTCCGAAGCGAATTCTCGTCCTGAGTCCGGAGCCGGCCGATGCGCTCATCGGCATGGGGGGCACCCTCTCGCGACTGCGCGAACAGGGTCACGAGGTGAAGCTGGTGTTTCAAACCTCCGGCAATCTCCGGGTCGCGGATGTGGCGGCGCTGAATTTCGCCCGCGTCGTTCTGGAAATGGCGGAGACGAGCCATTCCCCGGAATGGGAGAGCCAGACGGCCTACGCGAGGTCCATCGTCGAGGCGATTGATGCCAAGGGCGAGTTCGGAATCGACCCGGATTTCGTCCGGAAGCTGAAAGGGCTCATCCTGCGCGGTGAAGCGCGCGACGCCGCATCGGTCTGCCGCCTGCGATATCATGACAATCAGTTTCTTGACCTGCCTTTTTACGAAACCGGGAGGTACCGCCGTTTCCGCTTTGAAGCGGCCGATGCGGACTCGGTGAGGTCGGTTTTGGCGGAATTCCAGCCCCACAGCGTCTACGCGACGGGCGATGCGAGCGACCCGAGTTCCCCCCAGGCGATCGCCTTCCGGGCGTTCACGGAAGCGTGGCGCGGACTGTCCGACGCGGCCTTCCGGCAAGAGTGCCGGGTCTGGCTTTACCGCGGGAGGGATCGTCCCTTCGAGGCCCACGAGATCGACATGGCCGTGCCGATGAGCCCCGACCAGCTGGAGGAAAAGGCGGAATCGATCCGGCGTTTCATGTCCATCAACGAGGACGACCTCAACGCCCCGGCGCGGAATCGCGAAATCGCGGCGACCTACGACGCCCTCGGCATGGCCGAATACGAGGCGATCGAGGCCTTCCGCCGTTGGATTCCGGCTTGAGCCTCACTCCATGGGAAGGCGTCTCGAAATCCGGGTGAAGCCAAACGCCAAAACCGCGGGCCTCGAAGAGCAACCCGACGGCACTTGGATCGCGAAGGTGAAAGCGCCCCCGGTGGACGGGAAGGCGAACGAGGCACTGATCGCCCTGGTGGCGGAGCATTTCGGCATCCGCAAGGCCCAGGTGACGATCCGGGTGGGAAGCTCGGGTCGGCTCAAGCAGCTCGAGATCCCGGATTGAGCTGCTTTTTCACAGCCCCAGCAAGGGAGCCGGGACGAGAAAGGCGTGCTGCTCGAGGAGACCGAGCGAACCATGCCAGCTCAGGTATTGGCTGAACCAGACGAAAAAGACATAAACGGCGACGACGGGCAAAGCCGCCAACCGGGCGGCCCATCGCGACATCCAGGCCCTCGGAGTCTCACGCCGTTCCGCCCGTGCGAGCGACCAGCCCAAAAGCGCCCTGGCGGGAAAAATGAGGAGAACGAAGACGATGTTCGGCAGCCAGGCGACCTCGTCGGGCGTGAGCTCGATCTTCAAGAGATAGGGCGGCAGCGCGAACAACAAAGTCGCCGCCAAGGCGAGCCAGAACGCGACCGGGGCTTTGCGAAAGGAGCGACGGGCGGATCCAGGTTCGAGAAATTCCCGGAATCGTCCCGTGAGCGCGAAGCGCGTCTGCAGAAAGGGAAGGTGGAGCACCGCGATCCCGAGCAGGATCGAACCAAGGAGCGAGGTGAGAAAGGAAACGCCGGGATTGGCGAATTTCGACGCGGCCATCAGAATCAGCACGGGCAAGGCAAGCCAGAGGAGGGCGCCTGCGAATCCCAGGGTGCCGAGCCGGAAGAAGTGCCAGAGCCGGAGTTGTCGGAGGCCGTCGCGAACACCGCTCCATAACTTCCTCCAATCCCAACCTGCACCGATCCAGCGGAGGAAACGGAGGGGGGCCGGCCAGAGAAAATGCCGCCATTTGCCGCCGCGGACCACCGCCCAGAGAAGATGCAGGGTCACCAGCACGATCAACACAATGAGAACAACACGCAGAGCCATGGCATTGGCGCTGCCGGGCGCGATGAGTTCGGCGTCGCGCCAGAAGCTGAGGACGAGGCGAACCGGAAGCATCGCGATCCAGGCTGCGAGGAGGATTTTTCGGATTACCGCGAATTCACGCAGGCCCACCCAGGCGTCGCGCAACCGTCCTGACCGGGCGACCCGGCCGGAAGCTTCGAGGAGATAACCGAGACTGAGCAGATTCAAGACGGGCAGCGCGGAGATCACCGCCAACACCGGAATGATCGTGACCGCCCCGACAACAGAATCGAAGCCCCGGCCGAGCCGCCGGGCAATCCTTCCCGGAGCCGACATAGCGGGCGGGGATCCCTCTTCACGAATGACCGGTGGAACCGGCAAGGCGGGTGGCAAAGACATCGCGTCAAAGAGACGCTGCGAGACGTATTTCCGTTACCGCCGCATTAGAAATTGCCGAATGGCAGCGAATGGTAGAAACTCACGCACACCTTCAGCGCCGGGATCGGCGTATGAAATATAGCTCAATGACCATATGAAGATAACAACAAGCATCCCGTCCTTGCTCCTTCTCGGACTGGCGGCCGTCCCGGCCGTCCAAGCCCAGACGGAAGTCAACCGCGCCATGCTCGGCATGTTCCAGCCGATCATGGAAGTCGCGGAAAATCCCGCGAATCCCATCACCGACGCCAAGGTCGATCTTGGCCGCATGCTCTATTACGACACGCGGCTCTCGAAGAACCGCACCGTTTCGTGCAATACCTGCCACGACCTCGCCAGCTTCGGCGATGACGGCCTCGCCACGTCGAAGGGGATCGACGGACAGATCGGAGGGCGCTCGGCACCGACGGTGTACAATGCGGCGATCCACATCGCCCAATTCTGGGACGGACGCGCCGCGGACGTCGAAGCCCAGGCGGTGGGACCGGTGCTGAATCCGATCGAAATGGGGATGCCCGACGAGCAATACGTGCTGCGCGTCCTCAAGTCGATCCCGGGCTACGTCGAGGCCTTCGCGAAGGCCTTCCCGGAGGAAACGGAGCCTCTCACTTATGCGAACGTGGGCAAGGCGATCGGTGCCTTCGAACGCAAACTGATGACGCCGTCACGCTTCGACGATTTCCTCAAGGGAGATGAAAAAGCGCTCACGGACGCGGAAAAACACGGCCTGAACCTCTTTGTGACAACGGGTTGCACCGTTTGTCACAACGGAATGGGGGTCGGGGGGCACCTGTATCAGAAACTCGGTCTCGTGAAAGAGTGGCCGACGAAGGATCTGGGCCGATATGAAGCGACCAAGAACGAGGCCGACAAATATTTCTTCAAGGTGCCGAGCCTCCGGAACATCACCGAAACCGGCCCTTACCTCCACGACGGTTCGATTGCCTCGCTCGAGGAAATGACCGCCAAGATGGCGGAATACCAGCTCGGCCGCACGCTTTCGGAAGAAGACACGAAAGCCATCGTGACCTTCCTGGGTTCGCTCAAGGGGCGCATCGATGAGGAATACATCAAGAAGCCCGAACTGCCGGCCGATGGTCCGGACACGCCCAAGGGCGATTCGTGATCGGATCCGGCAACGGATTTCAGGAACGGCTCCGGACGATCTCCGGAGCCGTTTTTTTGTATCGGCCGGAGGGGATGGGTCACGGGGCATGGGGCACGGAACCCCAGGAGAGGCATTTTTGAAGCGGACCTTTCGTGTCGGCGGATTCCTGGTTGTTTTGCGGCACGGACCGATGCCGACTCGCGACCGGACGAATTTTGACAAGCCGATGGTGCGCACCAACAAGCACGACGCCGCGCAACGACGGCGCCAGAGAACGGGAAGGCGACGTCCCGACCCTCATCAGGACGAACTGGAATCGGGGCAAGCAGGGGGACTCAGTTTCAGGGATTAAATTTTATATTACATATATTGTCGGAAGTTATTTAACGGAGCGGTCCTTCCGGTGATTCCCGGCAAGACCACCGCGAAGCTAAGAAGTTGCCGGACACGTGCGTATCAGGAATGTGTTCCTTCGTCTTCCTGGTGCGGACGTTCCACATGGAATGTTCCAGGCACCGGGCAGTCAGCAGGACTGAAACTTCAACGCGCGATGATCGCGCCGATCGATTCCACCTTTCCGTTTCCTCTTTGCCTTGGATTAGCGTTTGAACGAAAAACGCGATCGTTTAGGTTCCCGTTTCAAACGTCCCCGTTTTTTCATGAAGATCCGCGATCCCCGATGCCTCCTTGCCGGACTCCTGGCGTTCACCCTGGGAGTCGAAGATTCCCACGCCTTTCTCGGCGGTCTCCTCAAGCGCAGCGAGGACAAAAAGGTGCTGAGCGCCGAACAACTCGGCTCCCAGCAATCCAAGGCCTCGGAATTGCTCGCCAAGGCGCAGGCTTACGAGAGCAGCGGTAAAAACCGTCAGGCGCGCGACACCTACAAGACCATCAGCCAGAGCTACGGCCGCACCGATGCCGGCACCGAAGCGAAATTCGGCTACGCCCGGATGCTGGAGGCCGAGGGCGAAGGTCGCAAAGCCTTCGAACAATATCAGGAGCTGATCTCGAACCACCGCAACACGCCGAATTTCACGGAAGCCGTGAAACGCCAGTATGGCATCGCCGAGGGGCTGCGGGCGAACGACAAGAAAGGTCTCTTCGGTGTCGGTGCGGCGATCCAGCCTTCGAAACTGGTGGAGATGTACGAACAAATCAGCGCGAGCGCCCCGTTCACCGAATACGCGCCGAAATCGCTCCTCGCGATCGGCTACGTCCGGTCCGAGATCGGCGAGATGGATCAGGCGATCGCCTCTTTCCAGAAGGTCGTCGACAAATACCCGGCCACCGAGACGGCCAAGGAAGCCCAGTATCAGATCTTCAAACTCCGCGGCGTCACGGCGGAGAAATCGAACAGTCCGGTGAAAGACCGCGCCCAGGTCGAGGCAGGGCTCGATTTCGTCAACCAGAACCCCGAAGACCAGCGCGCCGCCGAAATCAAATCCGATCTCCAGAGCATCGACGAGCGCTCCATGGAAAAGCTCTACAACACCGGTATGTTTTACGAAAAGAGCGGCAAGCCGGACTCGGCCCGGGTTTATTACCGGGAAGTCGTGAAAAATCCGAACACGACCTGGGCTCCAAAAGCGCAGGAGCGGCTCGCCATTCTGGACGGGCAAACCTCATCCAACGCGGTCGAGAAAAAGGCCGGAATGTTCGGCCCGAATCCGCTGAAGCGTGACAAGGTGGAGATGCGGACCTCGGACGACGAAGTCGTGCCCCTGCCCGCCGATGCAGCCCCCGCCCCTTCGGCATCGGCTCCCGCACCGGCCCCCGCCCCCGCGATTGCCGACATCCCGGCACCTCCGGCGCAGTGACGGAGGGTGGCTCGCCTCAACGGTGCCTCCGTCCGATGAGTGGTCCGTGTCGATTTCCCGGGATTGAGCGGGTTCTTACGGCTTGTTTTTTCGCCATTCCCGCCTAGTATCGGATTCATCCTTGGTGCCGCCCCTTCATGAAGTTCCGGATTTCTTCACTCTCCTTTCTCGCTCTCGTCGGCCTCTTTCTGTCGGGATGCGCGGGCTACCAACTGGGCGAAGTGAAGCCGGGCACCTACATGGGGATCGAAAAGATCCATGTGCCGCCCTTCAAGAATCTGACGCTCGAGCCCCGCCTCTCCAGCCTGGTGACCAATGCCGTGCTGACGGAGCTCCAGGCCGACGGCACCTATCAGGTGGCGACGCGCGCGAATTGTGACGCGGTGCTGGTCGGCACCATCCGGGAAATCCGCAAGCGCCAGCTCCGTGCCGTGCGGACGGACACGCTGCGATCCCGCGAGCTGAGTCTCTACCTCTACGTCGATTTCCATCTCGAGGACCCCGTCACCGGCCAGCGCATCGGCAAGCGCGGCGACGACGAAAACGGCGACGGTGGCGACGACGTGGTCGCTGCCGAGGAGCCCGTCGATGGGAAATCCGGCGAAGATACCGTCTACGGTGCCCGCCAGGGCCTCGTCATCGGCGAAACGATCCAGTTCGTCGATGCCAGTTACCAGGTCGGCGAACGGAACGCCCTCGCGGTGGTCTCGGAGGATGCCGCCGACAAACTCGTCTCGCAGCTCGCGAACGGCTGGTGAGCGGCCGACCGCGTTTTCCCCAGGATTTCCAAGATCTTGAATCCGCTCGATCCCGCCGGCCTCGTCCAGCTCGTCGCCACACCGATCGGGAATCTCGGAGACATCACGTTCCGTGCCGCGGAGGCGATCCGGCAGGCCGACATCGTCGCTTGTGAGGACACGCGGCATTCCCGCCGGCTCCTCGAGCACCTCGGCATCCGCGAGAAGGAACTCGTCGCCCTGCACGATCACAATGAACGCTTCCGCGCGGCCTCGCTCGTCGAGCGGGTGCGGCAGGGTGCCAGGCTCGTCTATCTTTCCGACGCGGGCATGCCGGGCATCTCGGATCCCGGATACCGGCTCGTCAACGCAGCTCATGAAGCGGGCGTTCGGGTCGAGGTGCTGCCGGGGCCCTGTGCCGTTGTCACCGCGCTCGCCGGTTCGGGCCTGCCGAGCGACGCTTTTTACTTTGGCGGCTTCCTGTCGGTGAAATCCGGACGTCGCACCCGGGAACTCACGGAATCGCTGGAACGGCGGGAGACCTCCATCTTCTACGAATCGCCGCATCGACTCGCCGGCACGCTGGGGATCCTCCAATCGCTCGCACCCGATCGCGAAATCTGCGTGGCCCGCGAATTGACGAAACGCTTCGAGACCTTCCACCGCGGCACGGCGGCCGCGCTGGCCGCGCATTTCTCGGCGCATCCGCCCAAGGGAGAGATCACCCTGCTCATCCGCGGGGCCGGGCGGGATTGACTCGATTTGGAAAAAAATTGGGGTGGGGCCACTCGACCCCACCCCGACTTTTCATCTCTTCACCAATGTCCTTGCG
>JALRFZ010000802.1 GCA_023253615.1 Verrucomicrobiales bacterium
ATCATGCGGGATCCAGTCCGTAATCGCGTGGCTTAGGCCGTAGTCGGTAAGTGTGGGCATCCCATCCTCTTTGATTTGAAAGGCGTTCTGGATTAAATCAACTCAAAAACCTGTCCTTGCTCCAGCTTAAGTACTCTGCGACCACTGTCCTCGGTTCCAAACTCCTGCATGATGGCGTCCTCTTCTCCCGGCTTTAGGTGGGAGATGTAGAGATTGCAGTCGGTTCGAAACGTTCGGGATAGGAAGTGTCCCCGGTCTCGGCGAGGATGGCGGCGAAGGTGTCGTAGGCGGCCTCGTGCTCGCCGTCATCGACGAGGAGGAGGCCGAGACGGAAACGGGCCTCGAGATCCCAGGCACGCAGGGAGACGAGACGCTTCAGGGTGCGCCCGGCATCGCGGGTGTTTCCGTTTTTCAGGTAGTGGGCGGTGAGTTCGGCGAGAAAATCGGTATCGCTCCCGAATTTGTTCTCGAGGCGGCGGCGGAGCTGGTCGGCTTCATCGACACGGAGATCTTTCTCGAGCATGCGGACGAGTTCCTTCCAGTTCTCGATCGTGTCCCCTTCCCCGCGGGCGAGGAGCTGGCGGCGGTAATAGATCGCCGACTGGAGATCTCCGAGCCGGTCGGAGAGCAGCCCGAGCTCCCCGAGCAGCTCTTCGCTGCGTCCGGACATGTAGTAGGCTTTTTTCATCGCCTCATAGGCTTCGCGGTCCTGCCCGGCTGCCCGGTGGACACGGGCGAGGGCCTCGGGGTAGAAGCGGTCGAAAGGATGACTGGAGGCGAGCTCGGCATAGCGGTCGCGCATCCAGTCGAGGAGGTAATGGGCCTCGGCGATGGTGAGCTGGGCATCGAGCTGCTTGCGGCGCTGCACGGGATCGGTCTCGCGCTCGAGCAGGTCGAGCTGCACCTTGAGGGCCTCCTCGTGCCGCCCTGCCTCGATCAACGCGGTGGAGAGCTGCTTGATGATGCCGCGTTTCTCATAGAGGTCTGCCTCGCGATAGGCTCGTTGCCACACTTCGATCTGTTTGCCGGGGCTGCCCTGGCGCTGGTAGAGCTTCGCGAGGGTGGCCAGGGTGGCGAGAGAAGCTCCGGGGTTTTCCGCGAGGGCTTTCAGCTCTCGCACGGCTTCATCCTCGAAGCCGAGCTCGAAGCGCATCTCGGCGCGGCGCTGGCGGTAGTCGTCGGCGTTGGCGGGATCGATCTCGATGAGGGTGGAGAGATGGCGCACCATCAGGGTGGTCCTTTCGTTCTGTTCGGCGAGGCTGAGGAGCATCTTCTCCACCGCGACAACGGGCTTTCCGGCCTCCTCGTTGGCGAGGTTCAACTGCTCGAAACACTCCTGGTTGTCCTGCAACTTGAAGGCCCACCAGGCGGCGCGGTAACGGCGTTCGGTCGAGGGGGAGCCCTTCGCCTCCTTCTTGATGCGCTCGTAGTAGGCGATGAGCTCCGCGGGCGGGGGCTCGTCGCCGCTGCGCGTGGCCGCCTGGTTCGCGGCGGCGGCGAGACGACGATACTCCGCGAGATTCCGGATCCCGCCCTGCTGGAGGACGGAGAGATCCCCCGCCGCCTTTTCCGCCTGGGTTGCGTAATGGCCCCGGATGAGGCTGAAGAGGCGTTGGTCGATCTCGGCCCGCGATTCGAGATCCGGCCTGCCTTCGCGGATGGTCTCGAGCTGGGTGATGGCTTTTTCGATCTCCTTCCGCGCGATGTAGAGCTCGGCGCGGCTCGATTGGAATTCGAGGTTGTCGGGAGCGAGGGCGATGGCTTCGTCGAGCGCGGCGATGGCTTCGTCATCGAGACCGAGATCGCCGAAAACGGTGCCGATCTGGTGAAGGCGGGCGGCCTTCCCGAGGGTGGAGCCCCCGGCGCCTTCGGCGTACTCGCGCAAGGTCGCGACGGCCTGGTCGGAGCGCCCGCGTTCCTGGAGGAACCGCGCGAGCTCGATCGGTGCCGCCGTTTCATCGGAGGCGTCGCGGTTGACCAACGCCGGATCGCGGAGGAGGCGCTCGACGAGCGGATCGAGGTAATGGGTGCGGGCGAAATCGAGGATCCCCCGCCGGCCCGCGACGTCGAGTTTGCCCTCGTCGAGGAGGGCGCCGAGACGGGCGGCGGCGGCCTCGCGCCCCTCGGCCCGCAGATCGACGAGCGCGCGCCGCAGGATGAGTTCGAACGGAGCCGACGGGCTGCCGGCGATGAGGGCGTCGAGAGTCGCGGCGGCGGCCTCGTAATGATCGTTCCGCATCTGGAGTTCGGCCAGCCTGAGGCGATGGGCGGGATCTCCGGGGAGGCGTTCGGCGAGGCGGGCGACGGCCTCCTCCTCTTTCAGGGAATCGGCGGTGAGACGGAAGAATTCAGCGTGGTCGTGGAGGGCGCGCTCGGTCGGGTTCTCCACCCGGGTCTCCTGCGCGAGCGCGGTCCCGAGCTCGCCGAGCCGGTCGTGCCGCTCGTGGATGCGGACGAGGCGCGCGAAGAGATCGGCGTACTCCGGGCTTTTGAAATGGAGCATCGCCATGGCCTCGCGCGAGGTAGCCACGGCGGCGTCGAAATCGCCGGTGAATTCATGGAGGCGGTTCAGTTCGAGCCAGGCATCGAGGCGCTGCCGGGGATCGCCCGAACCTGCCAGTTCGGTGAGCACGGCCACCGCCGACCCGGTCGCCCCCGCCTCGAGGAGCAAACCGACGAGTTCGGTGCGCAGGGCGACATTTCCCGGCGATGCCTTGAGCAGGGCGTTCCAATCCGGGACGGCCTCCGACGTCTGTCCCTGGAGCCGGTGGATCGCGGCCTTGCGCAGGCGGATGGCGAGACCGTCCTCCTCCGTCGCCGGCACCAGTTCGACGAGGCGGGTGTAGAGCGAGAGGGCTTTCGCCCACCGTTTCTGCTGGTCGGCGATCTCGGCGAGGGCACGCAAGGCGGGCAGGCTCGACGGGTCCGCCTCGAGCGCCGCATCATAGAAGGGTCGCGCCGCCTCGACATCCCCGCCTTTGCGGAGCAGGTGCGCGTAGAGCAGCTTGGCGACGGGCGGCCCCGACTCGCTCGCCCCTTTGAAATAATCGAGGAGCAGAGCCGTCTGATCCTTCTTCTCGTAGAGCTCCCAGAGAAGGTCGAGCACCTTGCCGTAGGACGGGTCTTTTTGCAGCAGTTGGATGTAGTGGTTCGCGAGCCTGGAATCGCTCTCGGTCCAGGGGGAGGCGTTGGGCTTTTCCCTAGCTTCCTGCGCGGAGGCGCCGGGCATGCCGGCGAGGACGATCAGACCGAGCAGCACGGGGATCAGGAAGACGCGATGGAGCAGGGGATTCTTCAAGTTCCGGGAAAAGGTTGCAGGCCTCGGGAACGGTAGGCGAACGGCGCGGGGGCGTCAAATCCCGGACGGAGGGTGGAAACGGTGGCATCCGCCGCCCCGCCGGCCGGATCGCGCGGTCAATTCCGCTGCGCCACCGCCTTGTCCCGGGGCGGGCGGTCTACCCTGGCCGTGGAGACCGGCGAGCGGCATGAGGAGGAGCAGGGAGGGGAGGAGAGAGCGCGTCTTCATGGATGTTCGGATCTATCAGGTCAGTGTCTCGGAAACACGGGCCTTTTGACAAGCCGGAAGTCGGTCCGGGAGGCGGAACCCTCCCGGGGCGTGGTGCCTCACACCTCCGCGACCGTCGCGGGAGCGTCGATCCAGCGTCCGTGTTCCCTGATGAGATCGACGAGACGCTCGACGGCCTCGCCCTCGGGGATGTTGAACTTCACCGCCTCTTTGCCGACGTAGAGGTTGATCTTGCCGGGGGCACCGCCGACGTAGCCGAAATCGGCATCGGCCATCTCGCCGGGGCCATTGACGATGCAGCCCATCACGGCGATGCGCACGCCCTTGAGGTGACCGGTCGCTTCGCGGATCTTCTGCGTCGTCGATTGCAGGTTGAAGAGCGTACGCCCGCAGCTCGGACAGGCGACGTAGTCGGTCTTGAAAATCCTCGTGCCCGCCGCCTGGAGGATGTTGTAGCTCATCCGCAGCGATTGGCCGGGCGCTTCCTCGCCCTGCACGATCACCGCATCACCGATGCCGTCGCAGAGGAGCGATCCGAGGTTCATCGCCGCATTCAAGAGGGTCGGGAGGAAGTCCTGACCCTGTTCGGTCACGGGGAAAAAAGTATCCTTCAGCAGGATGGGATGCCGCGGGTCGGCTTTCGCGGCGAGGAGCCGGAAGGCGGGAATGACGGGCAGGTCGAGGCCATCGGCGACGGTGATCAACCTTGGACCCTCCGAGGCATTGAGCGCGGCGATGGCGGACTCGTCGCGGGGATCAAGGGCAAGGACGCCGGAGGTCTCGATCACGATCTCGGGCTGGTAGTCGCCGAGCTTGTCGAGCTTGTGGGCGAGCGAGTCCCACTTCCGCTGGCTCGTGAAAACGCGCACGGTCTCATCGCCGCCGAGCTTCACCCCCTGGATTTCGATCTTCGCGGAGGCGCGGCGGCGGTATTCGAAGGGATGCCAGGGCACCTCTTCCCAGGAAAGATTCGCGATGGGCTCGGGGTGCTTCGCCCGCAAGCCGGTGACGAGTTCGACGAGGGCGCGGGCCACGGGGATCTCGTGGACGGCATCCTCGGTGAGACTGACGCGGATGGTGTCGCCGATGCCGTCACTGAGCAGCGAACCGATGCCGATGGCGCTCTTGATGCGACCGTCTTCGCCGTCGCCGGCTTCGGTGACGCCGAGGTGGATGGGGTAGTTCCAAAGCAATGACGAATG
>JALRFZ010000016.1 GCA_023253615.1 Verrucomicrobiales bacterium
CGGCGGCGAGGTGTTTCCAAGCGCCTTCTCCGATGGGCTCGCCACCGCTGCTGCGGGTGGTGCCGGAGGCATCCCTCACTTCGACATAGGCGACGCCATCGC
Source organism: Verrucomicrobiales bacterium (assembly GCA_023253615.1). Taxonomy (GTDB): domain Bacteria; phylum Verrucomicrobiota; class Verrucomicrobiia; order Verrucomicrobiales; family DEV007; genus Arctic95D-9. Next base: position 103 of record JALRFZ010000016.1, read on the forward strand.
TCACGCCGAGGATGAAGGAGGAGGGGCCTTCCTCACGTCGGAAAAGCACGGCATCCTTCGCGGAGGCGGAGGGTTTCACCCAGGCCATGATCGTCACCTGGGCGCCGGCTTCCCAATTGAGGGATTCTCCGGCCGGGATCTCCATTCCATTGGTGCCGAAGAGAATCGCACCGGCACCGATGAGCGCTCCCTCGGTCGGGGTCGGCGCGGAGGTGGCGGTGTTCTCCTTCGAGGAATAGTCACGGGGAGGCGCACCGCGTTCGGCGAAGTGGTAGACGAGCACGGCGGGTTCCGGGTAGGTCTCTTTGGAATTGCCGGCGTTCTCGGCGGCGGCGTTGCCGAAATAGAGCCAGACTTTCGTGGGGTCGGCCCCTTCCTTGATTTCGGGCAGGCGCAGCCAGAGGAAGGCCTCGTTCATCAGCGCGTCGTAGCGCTCGAGGTGGAATGGCAACTCCGTCTTGTGATCGTCGGCGAGGACGCGGAGATCGCTGCCGTCTTCCTTCAGGCTGGTGAAGGGGAAATTGCCCTCATGCAGGCGCACCAGCACGGTGGCGGCGCCTTCGGGGCGTCCGGCATCGGCGGGCTTCACCTCGAGCGATTTGCGGGCCGTCCAGGCCGTGTCCCACCAGGGTCCTTCAGGCTTGCCGCCACCACCGCCGGCAGCAGATCCCGCGACCGGGAGGAAGGTCAGGATGACCGCGAGAATCGCGGGGAGACGGAGAAATGTCGGAATGTTCATGACGGATGGAAAGAGAGGGGATCAGAAACCGGCTTCGACCTGAAAGAGCATGAAAGGATCGCTCGCCTGGGTGGTGCCCTGGTCGATGAGCGGCCAGGCGACCTCGACGGAGCCCTCGAGGTTTTCGCGGAAAAGGAAGCGGGTGCCGAGACCCCAGCTCGAGAGGCGGAAGAGGTCGTTCTGGTCGGGCAGGGGATCGTTCAGATAAAGGCGCCCGACATCGTAGAAGGTGTGGAAACGCCACTCGTTGACAGGATCGCCGTTGTCCTGCTTCTCGGTCGATTTCAACAGGCTCGGGGTGCGGAACTCGCCGGTGAGGAACCAGCCCCCGTCGCCGATGGCCTCGGACTCGAGATAACCACGTACCGTCGAGGCGCCGCCGCCGGCGAATTGTTCGGTGTTGATGAGCGGATTGGTCGTGGCCTGACCCTGGATTTTCCCGAAGGCTTCGAAGCCTTTGGGAAGGTCTTGCGTCCGCGAGAGATCACCTCGGAAATAAAAGAAGCTGCCGTCTGCCTCGAACCGCTTCGTGTCGAATTCCTGCACGCCGCTGCCCATGCCGCGGAAGGCCCAGGTGGCGGAGGCGTTCACTTCGGTGAAGGATTTGTCACCGAGCCAGCCGCCTCCATAGGCGAGGGTCGCGGGCCAGTATTCAATGGGCGTGGAGAAAACCTCGTCTTCGATCTCGAGATCTTCTTCGAAACGTTTGAAATCCATGCCCACGCTGAGCGAATGGAAGTAGTCGCCGCGTCCGGGAAGAGTGAAGAGACCGCGGAATCCCGCGGTTTCCCCCCGTCCCAACACGGCCGCGCCGCCGAGGGTGGAAACGTCGCTGTTCTGTTTCGTGGCGGTGAGGAGCAGGGAGAAATCGGGAGCCTTCGCGAAACGCGCGATGTAATAAGCGGAATAGATCTCGGCGTCTGCGATGCGCTCGGGGGCGAGCTGGGTGGAGAGCCCGAGGCTGTGGCCGAGCTGCCAGAGATTGTTGTAGCTCCACGATCCGTTGAAACGGAGAGGAGTCGTGTCGGGGCTGTGGCGGTTGTTCAGCTCGATGCTGCCGTGCATCGGCAGGGAATCCTCGACCAACAAATCCACATCGATCGTGCCGGGGACGATGCCGGGGCGCACCGAAGGCGTCACCTTGCGATCGGCCCAGCCGTTCAGGGCGACGATGTCCTCCTGCACCTTCGCGAAATCCGGCACGGTCCCCTCGGCGAGAGACGGAGCGTTTTTCTTGATCTGGCTGGGCAGGTGATACTTGGCGTCCCGCACCCGGAGGCGCCCGACGGCGTTTTCCGTGGCGACGAGATAGATGATGCCCCGGGTGCCGTTCTGCACCGGCAACTCCACCCCGACGCTCTGGTAGCCCTTGTCGTGATAGGCTTTTTCGAGGGCGGCGCGGGCCTCTTCGAGGTCGTCGAGGTTCCGCGCGAGGCCGGTGAAAGGATAGACCGCGTCCGCGATTTCCTCGGGCGTCAGCAGCTTCGTTCCCCGCACGCGGAACTGGCGGACGGGGAAAGTGAGTTCGCGCTGCTGTTCGAGCTGCTCCTGCGTCGGCGGCGCGAAGGGGAGGGGAGGCGGATCCACCGGCAGGGATACTTCCTCGGCGGCCTCCAGGCAAACAACGGCCACCAGAGAACAGACGCCCGAGATCACCTTGGCGACTGCTCTCCGTGAGACCAAAATCTGCGAAAAGCGCAACGACATCTGGGCGGAAATAATTCCCGACTAGAGTCCGTCAGAGCCGTTCATCCTCAAGCAGCGCCCTGTGACGTTCGCGTCACATTCAGGGGTTTGATAGGGTGGGAAATTCCGTAAATTGATGAAAATTATACAAATGCCGAAATTTAGGAGATCCGAAAAAACCGAGGGCTTCGATCGGCTGCAGACCAATCAAGAGAGGGAATTCGTGGTGACGAAAATGACGAGGTGAGGGCAAACTGTCACACCTTCGCCCGTGACGTTTTTGACATTCTCAAATCTCACCGGCATGGCGGTTGCCGGAATCGACGTCGATCACCCGCATCAACTATGCATCACCTGGCCGCCGTCCACGTTCAAGGTCTGTCCGGTGAGGTTGCGGCAGGCGTCGCTGGCGAGAAAGACAGCCATGGCTCCGAACTCCGCGGGCTCCTGCCAACGCCCCATGGGGGAAACGCGGCGGATTTTTTCCTCGGCCCACTCCTCGTAACTCATTGTCGTGGCTTCCTTCGAGGCGGCGTAGACGGAGCGGTTCAATTCGGTTTTCACCATGCCGGGAGAGAGGGCATTCACGCGGATGCCGTAGGGTGCGAAATCCTTCGCCGCGAGCTGCGCGAAATTGATCACCGCCGCTTTCGAGGCGCTGTAGGGCGGGTCCGTCTGCGATCCGATCTGGCCGGCGACGGAGGAGAGGATGAGCACGGACTTCCGCGTCGTCTCACCCGACAGCAAAGCCGGGACGCAGGCATGCACGGTGTTGACGACGCCCATCAGGGTCACGTCGAGGACGCGGCTCCAATCGGACGGCTCGAGACTCCAGAAGGGAAAACCCGTCTTGCCCGACCCGATCGCGGCGGCACAGACGAGGTGATCGATCGGATGATCCGCGACCGCGTCGCGCAGCGCCGCATGGTCGGCGACGTTCACGGCGCGGGTGGTGACGCGGCCGGATGCCTCCTTCTGGAGTTCGGTCAGGGTAGCGGCATCGAGATCGAGTGCGAGGAGATCGGCCCCGGCGTCGAGAAAGGCGCGGGCGATGGCGAGCCCGATGCCGCGGGCGGCTCCGGTGATGGCGACAGTTTGTCCGGCGAGGGAAAGAGTCATGGCAGGAAAAGGAGAAGATAGATCCAGTTGAGCAATAAAAGAACACCGGCGACGACGAGATTGCGTTTGAGGCGGCGGTTCTGTTCGGGGATCGGAGGAGGTTCGATGCCGCGGAGATAGCGGCTCCATCCCGTCGCGACCCAGGCCAGGAGGATCGCGATCCCCACGACGACGGCCGGATTGAATCGTGTCGATGCGACGAGATCCCCCGAGACGAGGGCGCGCACCGAGCGCGTGCCGCCGCAGCCGAGGCAGGGCAGGCCGGTCGCCTGATGAAACCCGCATGCCGGGGGACGTGCCGGAAGGTGATCGTAGAACCTCGCCGCCAAGAGCAACGCCACGACCGCGCTCAAGGTCACGAGCGGCCCGACGAGCCATTGTACGTGGCGGACGCGGGGAAGGGCCTCATCCATCACGGCGCGGGCAGGAGGACGAGCTTGAGCGAGGCTCTCGCCGGGGCGCCGGCCTCACCGGGCTTCGCGAGATCGGCGAGAAAGCGGTCCGCGGGCAGGCGTCCGGGGCCGGTCAGCGATTTTTTGATTGCGGCGAGCCGCTCCGTCGCCGGTGCCGGATCCGCCGCCACCAGCTCGAGCTGGAGACGGGGGCGGTTCAGTCCCGAACGTTCGCAGACCAGGTCGTAATCCTTCACGAGCCGGACCATGCGATCGAGGTGCACGGGCTGATCATCGAGATCGACGGAGAAGAGGTCGGGTGATTCGATCTGTTGGCGCAGGGTCGAGGTGCGCGAGGCGGTGAGATCGACGAGTTGGTCGAAATCCAACGCACCCTCCACGAGATAGGCGGGCGATTCCTTCACGAACACCTCGCGCTCCGGCGCGTAGAGTTCGCCTTTCGCGTACCAGGCCCCTTCCTTCCATTCGAGATCGACCGTTTTCATCGCCTCGGGAAAGCGGGCTTCGAAGAGCATCTGCGTGATCTTCTCCAAATCCTCCTCGCGCTTCTTCGTGGCCGCATCGGCAAACTCACCCACCGCCTTCAACACCGTGTCGCGCAGTCTGTCGAACTTCGCGGCTTCGGCCTCCTCGCGTTGTTTCGCGTAGGGCGTGTTCAACGAATGGTATTCTGTCAGGACGACTTCGGCGCTGTGAGGACCGATGTTGTGTTTCAGGAGAATGCTCTCCGCGGTCGGGGCGAGGGGATCGCGCAGCCCGAGGAGCTGTTTCTTGAAAAAGCCGATCCGCTCCACCGAGAGGATCTCGATTCCAGGCTCGGCGCGCAGCTCGGCGAGGGCTCCGCGCCATTGGAAGCCGCGGACGAGGAGGAAGATCGTGAACCCCAGCACCAGCGCCGCCAGGGTCGCCGAGCCGAGGACATAGAGCGTCGATCGCGGCTCGCGCAAGGGGCGGGCCGGTTTCACGGACTTGGAGGCGGCGGGGTCCATGCCGGGAGAATAGGCGAGGTGTTTTGGGGAATCGAGTGCGAATTTTGAGAGAAGGGAATCCCGTTCCCCGTAGGAATAGGCTTGTGAAAGGGGGGCTGTCCGTGGTCCCATCAGGAAGGGCTGACTTTTTTTCAAATCCATCCTCCGATCCCATGACCCGATCCTCCATTTTTTTCGTCCTCTGGACCACCGTCGCCGGAATCTCGCATGCCGACGAACCAGGAAAGGTTCCCGGCCTCACCATCTCCGAATATCCCCGTCACGCGGAGCAGGTCGACGAGGCCAGCTTTTATCTCGATCCCGGCGAGTCGGGCGATCCGATCGGGCCGTCCAAACTCACCAAGTCGCTCGATCCGTGGACTTGGACGGCGGAGCGAAACGCGGTCGCACGCGGCGAACTGATCATCCCGGAAGACGGCGACTATGCCTTTGTCGCTGACAGCCACTACGATCGCAACGTCTTGATGATAGACGATAAGGTGGTCTGCGGATTTCGCGACGGAACGGACCGGGTCGCGACGATCCCCTTGAAAAAAGGACCGGTCGAGATCTGCGTGGTTGGCTATGTCGGCAGCCGGGGCAGTGCGAAGGTCTTGTGGCGGCCGCCCGGATACAAGGAGCTCGGGCCCATCCCGTCCCACGCCCTGCGGACGAAAGGTGTTCCCGCCGCGCCGCGGAAGGGGGGCCTCGTTGTCGCGAAGGATTTTGTGGTCGAGGTCTACCACAACGGAACCCGCGTGCCGGACGAAAAACGCGAGTATCTCCTCGATCGTTTCGGTGCCTCCGCCGAGTGCATCGACGTGCCCTTGCAGGCGGGGGACTGGATCGTCTTCCATGTCGCGAACAATCGCCTCCGCCACGAGGGCCGGATGTATTTTGCGATGGCCGCTTCAAATGGAGCGGATCGCTTCGCCCATGTTTCGGATCCCGCCTCCCCGCAATGGAGCAGTTGCTACGACCCGGGCCGGGCGCGGGACTTCATCAAAGGGCGGCACGAGGGCAACGAGTCGCGTGCCGTATCCATCACGAAGGTCTGGGAGGAAGGGGACAAATACATGACCGAGTTTTCCGGCGCGACCCTTCCGGGTGCGCCTTTGTGGGGGGCCGCTCCCTCGTGCTGGATCAAATATGTCGTTCCAGGAGCGGAAAAAAAACCGAAGACAAAACCGCGCGGAAACTCTTCGAGTTCCGATGCGGAGAAGCTCGTTCCAATCGAGTCAGGGATGGCCATGCCTCCCGGAAAGGCATCGGGCCCCGCCGAGGAGCCAAAAGTGAATTCGTTGGGAATGAAGTTTCTCCCGGTGCCGGGCACGGAAGTGCTGATGTGCATCCACGAGACACGGAAGGGCGACTACGCCGCCTATGCCGCCGAACACCCGCAGGTGCATCAGACGTGGAAAACGATCGAAGCCTATGGGGTCCCGGTGAGCGAGAATGCCGATCACCCCGTCGTGAATGTGAGTTGGGACGATGCCGTGGCCTTTTGTGAGTGGCTGGGCAAGAAAGAAGGCGCCACCTATCGGCTGCCAACGGATCGTGAGTGGAGTCTGGCCGTGGGCATCGGAGCCAAAGAACCGAAGGGCATGCCCGAGCGGCTCGACGGCGCCATCAAAGGGATCTACCCTTGGGGGAAGCAGTGGCCTCCTTCGCGTGGAGCCGGCAATTTTGCCGACTCGGCCGGTGCGGCAAAAATTCCCGGCATGAACGCCATTCCGGGCTACGAGGACGGTTATGCGACCACCGCCCCGGTGATGAGTTTCAAAGCCAACCAATCGGGGTTCTACGATCTTAGCGGTAACGTCTGGGAGTGGTGCGAAGACTGGTACGACAAGAATCGCCGCGAGCGGGTCTTGCGCGGAGGTGCATGGCAGTATGATGAACTAAGCCTGCTTTCATCTGACCGTCTCTGCAATCTCCCCGATACCCGGGACATCTATCGTGGTTTCCGATGTGTTCTTGATCCTTCCGGGCGAAAGGAGAACGAGAAAATGGCGCACGAGGAGAGCAAGACGCGCTCGACCCTCGCCGTCGAGTCGCCTCGCCGTTGGACGGTGCAGGTCCTTGCCGCCACCTACGGCACCGGTGGCAAAAACGCGGATGTCACGGAACGGGTCACCCGTTTCGTGGAGGATAGAAAACGTTTTTCCGCTAATCCCGTCGATCTCGGCGCCGATCCGAATCCGGGATGGAACAAGGGCCTCCACATCGTCTACCTCAAGGATGGCGTCCGCCGCGAACAGCGGTGGAATGAAAACGGGACGGTTCTCCCCGATTCTCTCTACGGCCCTCAGGACGCCGGGGAATTGACGCGCTGGCTGGAGGGAACGCGCTGGACGGGGCCCAAGGGCGAAATTCAATTTCACCCCTCCGGTCTCATCGCCGGACCGAAGCTTTCGGGCGACCCCCAATGGAAAGCACTCGATTCCCGCAAGATCCGGGTGACCTGGGCGAATGAAGAATCGCTCGACTACGAGTTCGATTACGTGTGGTCCGAATTCAAGAGGACCGAGGACGGGAAGGATGGCTATCGCTTGATCAAGTGATGGAAGAGGCAACTTCCAAGCGATCCCAACGGTTGGTGACGGTGTTGGTTTCCACGGGTTTGGTGTTGGTGGTATTGCTGCTTGCCTCCGGCGCCGCTTGGTATCGCGCCGATTTCCCCATTCCGAGTTCGGGGAAGGGAGGGCTGTGGGCTTGGCTCCCGGATGGCGCCAAGCGCTGGATGGGGACGCAACAGTGCCGGCTGAAACATTGGAAAACGGGGCATGTCACCCGCCGGACGGTTCTCGCGGGAACGTTTTGGAAGGCCACCGATCCCGGGCGCGGCGGATTGAAGATGCACTTCAGCGAGGATGGAAAACTTTCGTTCACCATGGATCCCGGCTCATCCACGTATCTACGGAGTCCGCGTTCAACCAAATCTCTGCTCGAGCCGAAGGAGACGGTGGAAGGTTTCTTCGCGGATCTGAGCGGTCGGAGCTATCGTTTTTCCGCCGAGGCACGATGGCCGGGGTGGATGGAATGGTTGAACCAACTCGGCGAACCCAATCTCCTTTTCGACGATCCCTCGTATTCCGGGTTTCTCGAAGTGTCGAGCGGTCGGGGATCGATGAGCGTCTACTTCACCACGCCGCTGGGAAAGACCGCGCACTTGATTTTTGAGAGAGCCAAAGCGCCGCGGCCATCAGAGTAGAAGCGGCGTCCCGCCGCTTCTCCTTTCAATAAATCTCCGGCTCCGGGATCTCCGCTCCGTGGTGCAGGAAGCGGAAATCACAGCCCTCGTGCGCCTGGGTGATTTCCTTTTCGTAGAGCTGGGCATAGCCGCGCCGGTAACGCGTTTCGCGCGGTTTCCATTCGGCCTTGCGGGCGGCGAGTTCTTCGTCGGAGACCTCGAGGTGCAGTTTCCGTTCGGCGACGTTCACTTCGATGAGGTCGCCGTCGCGGACGAAGGCGAGGGGACCGCCGATGGCCGATTCGGGGGCGACGTGGAGGACACAGGCTCCGTAGCTGGTGCCACTCATGCGTGCGTCGGAAATGCGGAGCATGTCGCGGACGCCCTGCTTCAAGAGGTAGTTCGGGATTGGCAGCATGCCCCATTCCGGGATGCCGGGTGCGCCGATCGGTCCGGCGTGCTGGAGGACGATGATGTGATCGGCGGTGAGGCCGAGCGACTCATCGTGGATGCGTTTTTTCAGATCGCCGTAGTCCGCAAAGACCGCCGCGATGCCACGATGGGCGAGCAGGTGAGGCTCGGCCGCGGTTGGTTTGATGACCGCTCCATCGGGCGCGAGGTTGCCGCGCAGGATGAAGGTGCCGCCGGCCTTCGAGACGGGACGGTCGAGAGGACGGATGACGTCGTCGTTGTAGACCTGGGCGCCCTCGAGATTCTCTCCGAGGGTTTTGCCTGAAATGGTGAGGCAGTCGAGACGGAGATGATCCTTGATCTGCGAGAGCAGGGCGCGGAGGCCGCCGGCATCGTAGAAGTCCTCCATCAGGTAATCGCCGCAGGGCCGCAGGTTCGCGATCACCTTCACTTCCTGCGAGATGCGGTCGAATTGTTCGAGGGTCAGCTTGATCCCGGCCCTCCCCGCCATGGCGATGAGATGGATGATCGCATTGGTCGATCCGCCGAGGGCCATGTCGGTGACGATGGCATTGTGAAAGGCGTCCTCGGTGAGGACCTTGCGGGGCGTGATGCCCTCCCAGACGAGATCGACGATGCGGCGTCCGCACGCCGAGGCCATGCGCGCGTGGGTCGAGTGGACCGCCGGGATCGAAGTGGAGCCGGGCAGGCACAGCCCTAGCACCTCGGCGATCGCGGTCATGGTCGAAGCCGTGCCCATCGTCATGCAATGACCGGGCGAGCGGGAGATGCCGTCCTCGACCTCGAGCCAGCCTTCTTCGCAGAGATTGCCGGCCTGGCGTTCCGCCCAGTATTTCCACATGTCCGTGCCCGAACCAAGTGGTTCGCCGCGCCAGCAACCTTTCAGCATCGGGCCGGCAGGCAGGAAAATGGCGGGGAGGTTTGCCGAGGTCGCGCCCATGATCAGGGCGGGCACCGTTTTGTCACAGCCGCCCATGAGGATGACGCCGTCGAGCGGGTAGCAACGCATCGTCTCCTCGACTTCGAGGGCGAGGAGGTTGCGGTAATACATGCTCGTCGGTTTCATGAAACTCTCCGACATCGACATCACCGGGATCTCGACGGGGAAACCTCCCGCCTGCCAGACGCCGCGCTTCACTTCCTCCGCCCGGTCGCGGAAGTGGGTGTGGCAGTTGTTCATTTCCGACCAGGTGTTGAGGATGCCGATGCAGGGTTTCGCCTTGAAATCCTCGCTGTTGAAACCCATCTGCTTCAGCCGCGAACGATGGCCGAAGCTGCGCTGGTCGTCGGGAGCGAACCAACGGGCGCTGCGCAGTGAGGACGGATCACGGAGGGGATTTTCGGGTTCGGGCATGGCGCTACTTTCGCGAGGCGGAGCGGAAAGGGAAGGGGAAAAATCGGGGTTGGACCGGGGGGCGAAAGGTGTAACTTTATCCGATGTCAGCCGCCGAACAGCTTCAGCTCTTTACCGTGGAGGAATATCTCCGGGATGAGGTCGCACGAGAGACCCGGCATGAGTATTTGGTGGGGACCGTACATGCGATGGCCGGAGCCAGTCGGCAGCACAACCGCATCGTTCGTCAGATCGAAAGTCATTTGAATGCACAATTCGGCAAGGGGCCTTGCGAAGCTTGGAATTCGGATGTGAAGCTCCACATCAAAACATCCCTCGCCGAATACTTCTATTACCCCGATGTGATGGTCGGCTGTGATCCGGCGGACGATCACGAATATTATCTCGAGAGTCCCTCGATTCTGTTCGAGGTCCTTTCGCCCTCGACCGAGTCCATCGACCGTCGCGAAAAGCTGCTCGCTTACCAAACGATTCCCTCTCTCGAGCACTACGTGATCGTGGCCCAGGAGGAGAGGCGTGTCGAATGGCTGCAGCGGGAAGGCAACTCGTGGAAGGTCTTGGTTCTGACCCGGCCGGAGGATCGCCTCGAGTTCCCCGGCCAGAAAGCCTCGCTGACCCTCGCGGAGATCTACGAGGGGATCGAGTTCCCCTGACGCATTCGGTGCGAAGTCACACCAGCATCCCCGCGATGGGATCGGCGAGGGCTTTGCCGGCCCGGCTCAGCACGACATGGTCATTTTCAACGACCACCCAACCCTCTTGAATGAGCGACTCGACAGGGTCGGGTGAAGACAGCAGATCGAGCGGCGCGCCTTCCTGCGTGCGCAGGCGCATCGCGACGGCTTCGAGGCGGCGATCTTCCTCGCTGAGCACTTCGATCTCGACACGGGTATCGATGCCGGCTTGGGTCGCTCGGACATAGGCGGCGGTATCGGGCAAGGTTTTCCAGCGTTCGCCATTCATGGTGGAAACGGCTCCGGGACCGAGTCCAAGGTAATCGGCCCCGGCCCAATAAGCGCGGTTGTGCCGCGATTCGAAGCCGGGTCGGGCGTAGTTGGAGATCTCGTAATGGGTGTAGCCGGCCGCCTCGAGCCGGTCGATCGCCTCGTGGAAGAGCGTCGCATCCCGGTCCTCGTCGCTGTCTAACTCGCCCTTTTGGTGTTTGGTCAGGAACTCGGTGTCCTCCTCGTAGGTGAGGTTGTAGGCCGAGAAATGCTCGGGTGCGAGCGCGATGGCCTGATCGAGATCGGCCTGCCAGAGGGCGGCATCCTGACCCGGGATGGAGAACATCAGGTCGAGGCTCAGATTCGTGAAGCCGGCGTCGCGCAAGGTCTGGAAGGCGGCGATGGCTTCTTCCGGAGTGTGATCGCGTCCGAGGGTTTTGAGAACGGATGCCTGGAAGGATTGCACGCCGAGGCTGATGCGATCGACGCCGAGTTCGCGCATCAGCCGCGCCTTGTCGAGATCGTAGGTCGCGGGATTCGCCTCCATCGTGTATTCGGCGACCTGCGAGAGATCGAAGCGATCGGCAAGTCCGCGGAGGAGCCGCTCCAGCAGGGTGGGGCTGAGCAGGCTGGGGGTGCCGCCGCCGCGGTAGACGGTCTCGGGAGCGAGGGACGAGGCTCCGCGCCGATCCGCCTCGGCGAGGATGGCATCGACGAAAGCGCGGTTCGCGAGATTGCCGGGCGTGTGTTTGTAGAAGCCGCAGTAGGGGCAGAGGTGATGGCAGAAGGGGATGTGCAGATAAAGGTGCACGTCAGGCCTCCTTCATCTCGCGCACCATCACGCTCGGTCCGCGCGTTTCGACGACCACGATGGAGGCGCCCCGGCGGATCGCCGCTCCCTCCGCCATGACGTCGAGTTTTTCCCCGTCGATCTCCGCCCGGCCCGAGGGCATCAATTCGGTGAGGGTGACGCCGTGTTTCCCCACGAGGTGATTGCGTCCCGTGAGGCTTTCGTCGATCCCGACGGTCTCATTGAGCACGAGCTGCTTCGTCAGGGGCAGGCGGTGGAAGTAACGCATCCAGATCCGCAAGGTCAGCATGCCGATCGCGACGACGCCGGCGAGGGCGATCGTGCCGGCGGTGGCACCGTGGGAAACGAAGGTCGCGACGACGGCTCCGAGCAGGCAGATCGCCCCGATCACGCCGAGAATGCCACCGGGCAGAACGAGCTCGGCGATCACCGCGATGATCCCGATGACGCTGAGAATGAGGATCGTCGTCATTTCAGGATTTACGCGGATGGGCCGCCGAACGGATCAACTTTTCCCGCAGCACGCCTTGAACTTCTTCCCGCTGCCACAGGGGCAGTTGTCGTTGCGGCCGACTTTGGGCATCTCGCGGCGCTGGGGCGTCTTGGGGATCTGGATCTCGGGTCTCGGCGGAGCCGGGGGCGCGGGGGCCGCGGTGACGCCGCCGGCCGCGAGCACGTCGGGCCGGCTCATCTGGATGCCGCGAAGGACGCGGTTGTAATCTTCGGGCCGGATCGTGGTGGTGCGGAAGAGATTGCCGAGCACCTCGGTCTTGATGCGGTCCATGAGACCGACGAAAAGCTCGTAGGCGTGGTGCTTGTACTCGACGAGGGGATCCTTCTGCGCGTAGCGGTAGTTGCTGATCGAATCGCGCAGGCTGTCCATCTCGAAGAGATGCTCCTGCCAGAGCTGGTCGATGCTGTGGAGGATGATCCAGCGCTCGAGGTCTTCGCCGCGGGCGGGATCCTCATGGCTCATCTTCACTTCGTAGGCCGCCTTCACCTGCTCGACGATGAAGTTGAGGTTTTCATCATCGGAACGGGATTCGAGCGCCGCGTCGTCGGCCGTGAGTCCGAGGGGGAAGTGCGTGTTCACGACCTGCAGCACGGCTTCGGGAATGAGGCGTCCGAGTTCGGGATCGAAGCAGTCGCCCAGCAGTTTCGGCATGGCGTCCTCGATGATCTCGAGGACGAGGGAATGGGGATCCTCGGTCTTCAGCACCTCGTTGCGGTAGCCGTAGACGACGCTCCGCTGGTTGTTCATGACGTCGTCGTACTCGAGGATGTGCTTGCGCGCGAGGTAGTCTCGCGTCTCGACCTTCTTCTGCGCGTTTTCGACGGACTTGTTGAGCCAGGGGTGCTCCAACTCCTGCCCCTCCTCGAGACCGAAGCGCTCCATCATCTTCGTCATGCGTTCGGCGGCGCCGAACTGCATCATCAGGTCGTCCTCGAAGCTGACGTAGAAGACGGACATGCCGGGGTCGCCCTGACGCGAACAACGTCCGCGCAACTGGCGGTCGACCCGGCGGCTGCGGTGGCGCTCCGTGCCGATGACGAAGAGACCGCCTTTCTCGGCGACTCCCTCGCCCAATTTGATGTCCGTGCCACGGCCGGCCATGTTCGTCGCGACGGTGACGGCTCCCTGCTGGCCGGCGCGGGCGACGATCTCGGCTTCCTGGAGGTGGAATTTCGCGTTGAGCACCGAGTGGGTGATTTTCTCACGCTGGAGCATGCGCGAGAGGATCTCGGAGGATTCGACGCTGGCGGTGCCGAGGAGGATGGGCTGGCCCTCCTGGTGACGCTCCTTGACGAGGTCGATGACGGCCTTGAACTTCTCGCGCTGGGTCTTGTAGATCTTGTCGTTGAGGTCCTTCCGCGCGATGGGGCGGTTCGTCGGGACGACGAGGACCTCGAGCTTGTAGATGTCGTGGAATTCGGCGGCCTCTGTCTCGGCGGTGCCGGTCATCCCTCCGAGCTTCTGGTAGAGGCGGAAGTAATTCTGGATCGTGATCGTGGCGTAGGTCTGTGTCTCGCCCTCGATCGTGACGCCTTCCTTCGCCTCCACGGCCTGGTGAAGTCCGTCCGACCAGCGGCGTCCCGCCATTTTCCGGCCGGTGTTCTCATCGACGATCATGACGCGGTTGTCCTCGACGACGTAATGCACGTCCTTCTCATAAAGCGTGTAGGCTTTCATGAGCTGGGAAATGGTGTGCATCTTTTCCGCCTGGGCCGACATCTGCTGCTGCAGCTCGCGCTTGGCGGCGGCCTTCTGGGTGTCGGTCAGATTCAGGCTGCCGTCGATCGAGGAGAAGGCTTCGCTGAGGTCGGGAAGAACGAAGGCCTGGGGATCCCCGGGACTGAGGAACTGGCGGCCTTTCTCGGTGAGTTCGGCCTCGTGCGCCTTCGGATCGAGGGTAAAAAAGAGTTCCTCTTTCAAGGCGAAAAGGGCGGTCTTCTGCGGATCGCGGTAGAACTCGAGCTCGGCCTTTTCAACGGCGCGCCGCACGTCGGTGTTCTCCATCGCACGCAGGAAGGCGCGGTTGCGGGGCATGCCGAGCTTGATCTTGTAATAGGCGTTGCCGGCTTCGGCGGTCTTGCCCTCGTCGAGCAATTTCTTGGCTTCGGCGGCGAGGTCGTTGCAGAGCTGCGTCTGCTTGCGGTAGAGATCGCGGATCTGGTTTTTGTAGAGATCGAACTGCTGATCCTGGCGCACGGTGACCGGGCCGGAGATGATGAGCGGCGTCCGGGCCTCGTCGACGAGAACGGAGTCGACCTCATCGATGAGAGCGAAGTAGTGGTTCCGCTGCACCTGGTGGCCGGCGTCCTGGGCCATGCCGTTGTCACGCAGGTAATCGAAGCCGAATTCGCTCGCGGTGCCGTAGGTGATGTCCTTTTCGTACTGCTCCTTGCGAACGTCGCCGCGGAGATCGTTCTGGATCACGCCGACGGAAAGGCCGAGGTATTGGAAAAGATACCCCATCCATTCGGCGTCGCGGCGTGCGAGGTAATCGTTCACGGTGATGACATGGACGCCGAGACCGGTGAGGGCGTTGAGGAAGACGGGCAGGGTGGCGACGAGGGTCTTTCCTTCCCCGGTGGCCATCTCCGCGATCATGCCGCGGTGGAGTCCGACCCCGCCGATGAGCTGCACGTCGAAATGCACCATTTCCCATTTCACGGGATGGTCGCAGACCATCCACTCGCGACCGCAGAGACGGCGCGCCGCGTTTTTGACCACGGCGAAGGCTTCGGGGAGGATCTGTTCGAGATAGGCGGCCCGGGCGGCGGGGAACTCGTCCTTCAGGTCGTGGAAGAGACGCTGTGCCTCGAGGATGTGCTCGATCACCGCGGCTCCGTCGAGTTTTTGAATTGCTTCCGGAGAAACGAAGCCCGAGGCGCGCTTGAATTCCGGGGCAAGTGCCTCGAAGCGTTTTGCCCAAACCTCCAGAAGGGCGCGGTTTTCCTCATCGGTGCGGGTCCCGAGGATGCGCTCGCTGTAGCTTTCGACGCGGAGGCCGTAACGGTCGAGGTGGGCTTTCCAGGCTGCCGTTTTATCCTTGAGAACTTGCTCGGGCTGATTCTGCAGTTCCTTCTCGATCGCATTGATTTTGACGACAATCGGAGCAATGCCGCGGATGACGCGTGCGTTTCTACTGCCGACAATGAGTTTGAGGAGCCACTTGACCATGAAATAGAGGGTGATGGGGAAGGGAAAGGGGATTGTATCCCATTTCGGGGGATTTTCAGCGAATTTTCCCGGGTCGGAAAGCGGGGCGCTTCGCTGGTCCCGGATCCGTCGCCCCGCGTTCTCACGCGTGTCGGCGGAGAAATTCTTCGGCGAGAGCACGGTAGGCCGCCGCCCCCGAGCAGGTCGGGGCGTAATCGATGATGGTCTGCCCGTAGCTGGGGGCTTCGCCGAGACGGATGTTGCGAGGGATGATGGTCTCGTAGGTGACTTCCGGGAAATACTCGCGCACGTCGTTGATGACCATGGAGGAGAGATTGGTGCGGCTGTCGGCCATGGTCATGACGATACCCTCGAGGACGACCTCGGCATTCGCCCCGGACTCACGGATCTGCTGGTGGACGCCTACGATTTTCGAGAGGCCCTCGAGGCCGAAGTATTCGCACTGCAGCGGGACGATGAGCTCGTCTGCGGCGGCGAGGGCCGACGTCATCAGCACGCCGAGGGAAGGCGGGCAATCGACGAGCATGTAGTCGGTTGGGTAGGTGGCTTTGAAGGGAGCAAGAAGGTTTCGCAGCCTGACGAGATGGTCGTCTTCCCTCGCCATTTCGATCTCACAGCCCGCGAGATCCATGTCGCAGGGAATGAGGGAGAGGTTTTCGTATTTCGTCTTGAGAACCAGATCGGAGACATCACCTCCACCGATAAGATGCTGGTAAATGGAAGGATTCTCCCCGGGAACGAAACCCAGGGCGCTCGTCGAGTTGGCCTGGGGGTCAAGATCGAGGACAACGACTCTGACGCCCCGCTCCGCGAGGCAGGCACCGAGAT
>JALRFZ010000109.1 GCA_023253615.1 Verrucomicrobiales bacterium
TCGTCGGTGCCGCGCAGGTCGCGCTCGCCGTGCTGGACTCCGGCGAAGACGGCCTGCATCGCGAAGAAATCGACCTGGGTGACGGGATCGAACTTGTGGTTGTGGCATTTCGCGCAGACCATGGTGGTGGCGAGGAAGGCGGTGCCGGCGGTGTTGACCATGTCACTCAGCTCGTCCTGGCGCTGCATCGCATTGAGGAGCGGGTCCTGGCCCTTCACCCGGTCCCACGGACCGGCGACGATGAAGCCGGTGGCGGCGTCCTCGCCCACGGTGTCGCCCGCGAGCTGCTCGAAGACAAAACGGTCGTAGGGTTTGTCGTCGTTGAAGGCGCGGATGACGTAGTCGCGGTAGTGGTAGGCGTTGGGGCGCTCGTGGTTCGTCTCGAAGCCGGCCGAGTCGGCGTAGCGCACCACGTCGAGCCAATGCCGCGCCCAGCGCTCGCCGAAATGAGGACTGTCGAGGAGACGATCGGCCAGCGCGGCGACGGCGGCATCGACGTGAGCGGCATCGGCGCCCTCGGCATCGATGTCGTGAAGGAAGGACCGGGTGGTGTTTTCGTCAGGGAAAAGCCCCGTCACATCCAGCGCCATCCGCCGCAGCAGGACACGCGGCTCGGCGGGAGGATTGAAGGCGAGGCTTTTCTCCTTCAGCTTCGCCTCGACGAAGGCGTCGATGGGATTCGAATACGCCGAAGCGGGCACCGGCGGTTTCACGACGGGCAGATAGGCCCAGTGATCGACCGTCTTTTTCTCCAACTCGGCCTGCGCCGCGCGCCAGGTGTCGGCCTGGTCGATCCAGGTCTTCAGGCTCTCGACTTCTTCCGCCGTGAGCGGGTCGCCCTTCGGCGGCATGCGGTGGGCCTTGTCCGCCGAGGTGACGAGGGAGATCAGATAGCTCTCCGCACTCTTGCCGGGCACGATGGTCTTTTCGCCCGAGTCCCCACCCCGCAGGGCGGCGACGAGTGAATCGAGCCGCAGACCGCTCTTCTGAGTTTCCGCCCCATGGCAATCGACGCAACGGGCTTCGACTACGGCAGGCAAATCCGCCGCATGCGGATATCCTGACAAAACGACCAGGACCGCACCAGCGATGGCGAAGACCCGGGTCCGAAGACGGAAATAGTTGCCCATGCGCCACCTTGCGCCGGTTTTTCGGGAACCGCAAATCTGGATTGTATACAATTTGCCGCGGAATCGCGCCATCCCGGGGCGCTGCCCCTGGTTCCGATCTCAGGTCCGGCGGATCGGCTGGGAGAAGATGAGATCCGCGATCGGCAAAGGGGTGAGCAGTTCCGCGGGACTGCCGAAAGAGGTGCGCCCCCGCGCGACCTGCCGATCGTGGAGCTTCGCGATCCCGGCGGCCCCCATGCCGCGGAGCATCGCGCAAGTGAGCGGCTCGCCATTGGCATGTTTGTCAGGATAAGCGACGGCCTCGACGCGGATGAACGCGGGAGCCGCTCCGCCGTTTCCGCCTCGTGGCACGGGCCACACGCCCTCGCGACCATCGATCACGGCGGCGATTCCCGTTTCGGTGATGATACGGATCTGCACGTTCCGTCGGAGCGATTCATCGTGGCCTCCCACGGCGATCTCGAGAGCCTTCGCCACGCCGCCCGCATCACGGACAAGGACGATCCTCTCGAAGCGGAAGCCGCTGCGGTCGTAGGGAGCGACGACCTCCCCCGCCTCATTCGCGGCAATCGCCGAGACCGCACCGAAGAAGGTCCCCTGCCGGTAGGCGCGCAAGGCGGCGGCCTCACGCGACGCGGAATCGAGGTCCTCGGGCGGTGGCACGAGCAGGACATTCCGTCCGCGTCCGTAGGTGTTGTGATCCTTCACGAAGAACCCCCAACAGCGGCGACCGGTCGCGAGGATCTCATCCCAGAGCCGGAGGAAATGATCCGGCGCCGGTCCTCCCGCGTTGTCATAAAACCCTTTCTCGGATCCGAAGCCGGAGGTGAGCTGATTCCACACCTCGATGCCCAGCACCCGCGGATCAAAGTCCAGCATGGGCAGGTAATCGTCGCGTTTTCCCGTGGGATGATTCAGGGTGATGCCGCCGCCGTCGGCGTGGAGCAGGCCTCCTTTGCGCACGCCATGCACCATTTCCCCGTCGAGTGCCGCACGGAAGACCTCGCGCCAGGGACGGTTCGATCCCTGCATGAGGCGGTATTGGGTGATTGTCAGGATCGCGGGGTCGAAATCGAGGTTCACGTCGATCTCCTTTGCCCCGGCCCTCAGGTAAAGCGTGTGATTCCCCACCGGGAGCGAGCGTCCCTCGACCGGGCCTTTTTCCCCGAACCCCTCTCGGAGGACGCACTCCGTCGCTCCCGCGACAGACAGGATCGCGACCGCGTTGGCATTTTTCCCTTCGATTCGCAGATCGAGCCGGTAGACTCCCTCCCAGGGACGCGGGTCGGAAAACGGCGTCACTCCCTCGAAGCGATGCGAAAGGGGTGACGCCTTCCATTTTCCGGAGGGCACGCCCGCCCCGTAGCCGGTGGCGAGGAGGCTGCCGAGAGAGTTCGCGTGGAGACCCGAATCGAGAAAGGAATGTTGTTCGGCATTCGGTGCGGCGAGGATCTCCGGATGGCGTTCCTGCCACGACGACATGAGCGGATAGGTC
>JALRFZ010000382.1 GCA_023253615.1 Verrucomicrobiales bacterium
TCCTCTCGATCTACCGCTCCTACCAGCGTTTTCACCGCAAGGTCGGGCAGTTCTTCCTCCGCATCGTCGTCGCCGCACTCATGGGCGTGACGATCTCGCACCCGCTCACCCTGCTGCTTTTCAACGACACCATCACGAGCGTCGTCGAGGAGGACCGCCAGGCCGAGATCGAGGCCGTGCGCGTCGCCGCCAACGGCGAAAAAGCCACCGTCGAAACGAAGATCGCCGAACTCGAGACCCAGATCGCCGTGCAGCGTGCCAACTTTGAAAAGACCTTCTCAGCCGAATTCCTCGTCGAGGACACCACCGTCGGCCTCGCCGATCCTCTCGCGGAGCTGGATGACGAACTTCGTGCGCAAATGACCGCACGGATCGAGACCGAGACCGCCGCCGACAAGACCAAAATCGAGAAAGTCGACGCCGATTTCACCGAGATGCAGGGCAAATACGCCACTCTCCAGACCGAACTCGACACCTGGCAGAAGGAATTCGAGCGCGAGGTGAACGGCCAGCGCAGCGGCATCGTCGGACTCGGTCCCCGTGCCAAGAGCATCCAGGCCGACCAGCTCGCCTGGCGCCGCGACGAGGCGAAACGCATGAGCGAGACCCTCGCCTACCTGACTGAACAGCGCAATGCCCTCGCCGCCCAGGTGAAGGCCACCGAAGACGGCATCAAGAATGAATTTGTCGGTCTTGCCGCCGCCAAAGCCGATCGCCTCAAGGAAGAGCGTGCCCGTGTCGCCGATCTGAAGCGCCAGGTGCAGCAGTCGCAGGCCGACCAGTTCGTCGAGCAGCAGAACACGATCCGTTCGACCATCACCGCGCAGATCGACACCCGCCTCGCCGAGCTCGGCCGTCTCCAGGGCGAACTCGCCGCCATTGGCACGCAGGAACAGGAACGCATCGCCGCGATCGCCGCCGAGCCACGCCGCGACATCCTCACCCAGACCCTCGCCCTCCACAGCCTCTTCGATCAGAACACCGAAGGCGGGAAATTCGCGATGATCGCCTACTTCATCCTCGCCGGTCTCTTCATGCTGATCGACACCATTCCCCTCGTCGTGAAATTCTTCTCCCAGCCCGGGCCTTACGACGCCCTCGTCGACCGCGAGGAAGTCCGCTACGCCCGCGAGCGCACCGCCTGGCTGAAGAGCTACCACCAGTACATGGACGACCTCTCCGACGGCCGCCTTCTCCACCTCACGCAGAACAAACCGCTCGAAAAAGCCCTCATCGAAGGGATCGACAGTTCGCGTGCGGCGAAAGCCTTCGTTGAAAACCTCCTCGAACTGGAAACGGCCTTCGAAGAGCGGGTCGAGGCCGAGAAGGCCCGTCTCACCGACGAAAAGAGCCAGCGTGCGAAGAACCGTGCGAAACGTCTCGAACAGTTCGCCGACACCTTCTACGACGACCTCAACCACCGCATGGAGTCGTTCTTCGACCGCGATGCGGCACGGGCGGCGGCACGAAGTGCGGCGTGAGGCAGCCTTCGCCCCCCAGCCGGACGACCCAGGGTTTCTCCCCGCAGGGCGCGCTTCGCGGCGTTGTCCCTGTGGAGAGCGGTGCTTGTTCCGCATCTCTCATCCCCGTTCTGCCGTGACCTGCGGTACCGGGGCCTCGCGAAGTCTCGCGGCGAAAGGCCCGGGGATTCCCCGGGTCGGGTCAGAGGGCCGATTCTTCGACCTTCAGGTCTTCGCTCAGCCGCTGCAATTCCCCGGCGGTGCGCCGGATCTCGACTTCCGCGTCCTGCGTCTGCATCGCCCCTTTCCGCCAGATGAAGTAACCGGTGACGAGACCGGCCATGGTAAAGACAAGGGCGCAGACGACGTAATACCAGAATCGTTCCTCTCCGAATCCTGGAATCACCAAGCCCGGCCCGGAGCCGACGGCTCCGGATTCGGATTGGGCGAGGAGTCTGGAGAAAAGCGTGGTCATCTCAGTTCACCGTTTCGGCGACGGCGATAGGGGCGACGATCATCTCGACGCGGCGGGCTTTCCAGTCGCTGAACCGGCGGTCCTGCCCGGCCGCTTTCACCTTCACGACCGACTGGGAGACCCCCCGCTCGACGAGCCGTTCGCGCACCGCGTCGGCACGGCGGGCGCTGACCGACTCGTTGAAATCAGGCGACCCCTCGGAGCCGGCATACCCGATCACGGTCACCTCGACGCGACGGCCGAGACGGCGGATGGACCGGGCACATCGATCGATCTTCTCGATCTCCGCCTGGCTCGGCACGGAAGCGGCATCATTGAAAAACACGGTGAGATCGTCATCGTTCCCGGCCCAGGCCACGGGGGCTTCGGCCGTCTCGGCGACCGGCTTCGGAGGATGATGTGCCTGGACCGCCGGCAAGGCATCGAGCGAGATCCCCTCCTCCCCGGTCGCGGCGGCGACGAGATTCTGGCTGACGGCCTCGAGCGCGGCGGGATCGAGCGTCGGAGCCGGACGCTTCGCGAGGGAGGCGACTCCCAGCCCGCTCAGAGCCTCGCGCGAGGTGTCCTCCATCGCGCGGAGTTTCTCCTTCAACAGGGAAAGTTCGCTGTCACGAGAATCGCGCTGCATCATCACCGAACTGATCTGGTTTTGCAGATCCCGGATCGATTCGGACCGGGCGGCGAGCTTTTCACGCAGGGTCTCGATCTCGGAGAGACTGGCCCGGCGAAGGGCGGTTTCCTCCTCGAGACGGGCAGCCTCCGCGGCCAACTGTTCGCGCAAGCCGGCGATCTCGGCCGCACCCTCTTCGCGGAGGCGGGCGGACTCAGCGAGGGCTTGCTCGCGCAGCGTGGCAAGTTCTTCCGCGTGACGGGCGGTCAATACCTCCAGTTCCTCGCGCCGCTTCGCGGTCTCCCCGCCGGATTGTTCACCCAGCATCGTCAGCTCCGCGGCATGGCGGGCGCAAAGGGCCTCGGTTTCTTCCCGCAATCTGGCGATCTCGTCGGCTTGGGCGTCGATCTCCTGCGACCGGGCCTTTTCGGCGGAGGCAAGCTCCCGGCGCAACTCGTCGACACGCACCTCGATTTCCTCTTCAAGCGCGGCGACACGCGCGCGGGCTTCGCTCTCGCCGGCGGAACGTTCATCGACCAAGTGCCGGAGCTTCTCCAATTCCGTGGCAAGGGAGGCGACTTCGACCTCTTTCTCATCGAGACGGGTGGAGAGCTGCAGAGTGCGCTCGTCGCTGGCACGGAGGGCTTCCTCCATCTCGCCGACCGAGACCGCGGAAAGACGACGCTCCTCCAAGGCGCTCTCGAGCTCCACCTGGAGCCGCTCGATCTTTTGTCCGAGGGATCCGCCCATCGTGCGCGCATCGACCAGTTCGCGTTCGATCTCGACGAGCTGCACCTCGCGCTTGCGCGCGGCTTCCTCGAGCTCGGCCACACGGCGGCTCGCGCGCTCGAGATCGCGAAGGGTCTCATCCTTCTCACGGGAGACGCCTTGCAGCTCCTGGCTCAATTCCCCAAGCGAGGCCTCGGTCTTTTCCAGTTTTCCGGAAAGCTCGGCAATGCGGGTGTTGGCGGCCTCCAGCTCTTCCTCCACGTTGGCGATGCGGCGGTCGGAGGCATCGAATTCCGCCCCGCGACGCGCGAGTTCCGACTCGAGATGGGTGGCGCGCGACTCATGGTAACGCGCGGTGCGCGAATGTTCTTCGGCCTCGACCCGGATGAGGTTCAATTCGCGGTATCGTTCGGCGAGGGCCACTTCAAGGGCCGCGATGCGCGATTGCTGCTCGTCGGCGAAAGCGGCGCGGGCCTTGACCCCGGCATTGAGAGTACGCGACTCTTCGGTGAGGGCTTCGAGCTCTCCCTGCGTTTCCGCCAGGGTGTTCTTGAGCTGCCTCACGAGATCGCGCTGCTGGCGCAGATCGGTGGAAAGATCGTTCACCTCGGCGCTGCGGTCGCCGATGATGGCCTCGAGCTCCTCCATCTGGGCGCGGGCCTTCTGATAATCCCCGGTCCTGGCGGAGAGAGCGATGCGGACCTCGCTCAACTCGCGCCGTGCTTCGTTGAGCTGGGCGGAAACCGCCGCAGCCTCGGTGCGCTCGGTCGCGAGCAGGGTCTCGACTTCGGCGAGCTCGGCGAGGCGGGATTCGAGCCGGCCGATGGACTCGATGCGGAGGTTCAGGGCACGCCGCACATCATAGAGCTCGTGATGGGCGTCGTTGAGCTCGCCCTGCAGCGAGCCTCGACGACGACGCAGCGCCTCGAGTTCCGCCAACTGTTCGCGCGCTCCGGCGAGCTCGGCTTCGCGCATCGCCGCCATCTCCCCGAGCCGGGCGATTTCGGCCCGGTGATCGTCCAGCGCGGTCCCGGCGTCGGCGAGCCGGGCCTCGAGCGCGGCAGCGGTCTCCG
>JALRFZ010000467.1 GCA_023253615.1 Verrucomicrobiales bacterium
CTCGACTTTCCGGTTGAACTGACGCTCCCGGTGGAGGCGGGCGGTGAGTTGGTCGACCTGCCGGCGGAGGCGGGAGAAGGCCTCACAGCGCTCGATGTGGTGGGAGAGACTCTCTCCAGGGCGCGGCGGCAGGGGCAGGAGCGGCGCAAAAAGAGCGGCGTAAAGCCGGCCGAGGTCGAGGACGGTCGGCAGTGGAGGGAGGTCGGCCGAGCCGGGAACCGGAGCGAACGGCGAGGTGAAACGGGCGCCGACGACCCACTGGGAGGCGTCCGCCTCGCTGGGGCGCTTGTGGGCGGCACACCAGGCCTCGAAGGTGCCGGCCGCGGACGCCTTCCGGAGCCGATGGAATATGGGGAAAGGGATGGCCCGGTCGATCGCCTGGAGCACATCCTCGTCGAGCGAGTCTCCTTTGAGGACCAGATCGAACACCTGGATCTCGGGAACTCCCGGCGCCTCGGGGATGCGGAGTGTCTCGGGAGAGAGCTTGTGCGCCCAGATGATCTCCTCAACCTGCGAGACAAAAAGTTCCCGGACCCGCCGGGTGGGTGCGGCATGGGTGTAAATGCGGCTTTTGGGGATGACTTTGCCGAAGGTGGTCGGTGGCGGAAACGCGAACATGGCATCAGATGACCGGGGCGGCCTGGACGACCAAAAACGCAATCAGTTCGAAATCATCGAGCCCACGGATCGATTTCAGAAGGGCGGTGGTCCGTCCCGGGGTGAAGAGGCTGTCGATGTCACTCTCTTCCTTCACATCGATAACGGAGCGAATGGCCTCGTCAAGGAGGCCGGAATAACGCGCCATGTCGCGGCCGTCGTGGGTGGCATCATTGAAGACGCGGCAAAGCTCGGCCAAGGGTTCGGCACGTCCCCGGCACGCCAGTCGCGCCAGGTCGAGGAGGCGTTTGACCTCGGTGTGGCGGGTGACGACGGTCCCGTCGTCGCTGATGTAGACGAGGTAATACGGGTGAAGCCGGTTAAGGCGGTCGATGTTCACCCCGTCTTCGCGGTTGCGGAGGACAAAGATGACGCCCGGCGGCAAGCCCCGGGCCGGATCGGCGGGAACGATGGCGTGGAGGCCGTTCGGAGTGCGGGCGAGATCGCCATGTTCCTTGACGTAACCGACGAGGTCCATGCGGAAGTCGTTGAGCCCCAAATCGGTGATGGAAATGCCGGTTTTGAGGTCCTCCATCTCGATCACTTCCTCCTGAAGCCGGCGAAGCTGCTCTTTCCGGTAGGACATCTCGCTGGCCTTGGGATTGAGGGGATTGTCGCTGCCGGTGGCGGTGGCGTCGGCGATGATCATCCGGTTCTCGACGCGCTCCTTGAGCTTGATGTATTCGTCGAGGGAAATGTCGGGCCAATAGTTGACCAATTGGATTACGGCGTTGATCGAACCGATGCGGTCGATGCGCCCGAACCGCTGGATGATGCGGACGGGATTCCAGTGGATGTCGTAGTTGATCAGGTAATCGCAGTCCTGGAGATTCTGCCCCTCGGAGATGCAGTCCGTGCCGATGACGAGGTCGATCTCGTGGGCCTCCTTCGGCATGATGGAGGCCTTCTCCTTTGACCTCGGAGAGAAGAGGGTCATCACGTCCTGGAAGTCGTAGCCCTTGCCGATGGTGGTCTTCGGACTCGTCGTGCCGGTGATCTTGCCGGTGTGAAGGCCGAAGCGCTCGAGATGACGCTTGGCGAGACAATCGTAGAGGTAATCGGCGGTATCGGCAAAAGCGGTGAAGAGCAGGATCTTGCGGTTTCCGGGATTGATGGGCTGTTCGACCTTCTGGCGGATGTGCCCGATGAGATGTTGGAGCTTGGCATCGAGCTCCGGAGTGACTTTCTCCATCTCGTGAAGCAGGGCGGCGATGATGGCTTGATCGGAGTGGATGTCCGCCTCCCAACCGGTGAGGTTGAGATCGTCGAGATCGATCTCGAATCGGGCGGGAAATTCCAGCTCGTCGCCTCCGGGCAGGTCGTCGTCGTCGGGGTCGAACTCCCCGACGAGCACGCTACCCACGGCGCCGGAGCCTTTGCCGGCCTTGTGCTCGGCGATCCGGGCGAGAACATTCCGGTTGTTGGCGGCGAGCTTGGCGAGGGTGATGCGGAACGATTGCACGGAACTCTCGAGCCGCTTGAGCAGGTTCACGGTCATCAAGGCACGGATGCCTTGCTGTTGTCCGGCCAGGCTCACGTTGCGCGAGATCCCCTCGAGTTCGTCGCGGTAGGACTCCTCGTATTTCGAGCGCCGGCTCGCGAGGAGGTATTCGGCGGGGGTATAGGCGGCGAGAGTGACGAGGGAGAGCTGCTGGTAGATCGCGTCGAAACCAGGCACGTCGTCACGGGTGGTGAGAGGCGGATGAAAGGAAACAGGGGGCAGACGCTCGGGAAACTTGCCGATATCCGCGGTGTCGTAGTGGGACTGAATGTGTTTGCGAGATCGGGCGATGGTGACGCTGTCGAGGAGTTCGAAGAACTCGAAGTCGAGCATGCCAAGGATGGCCTCGGCCGTGCGTTCCTCCGGAGGCAGCTTGCTCCAGCGGGTGAAGGCGGCCTGGGCCTGGCGGAAGATTTCCTCAACACTGTTCCGGGTGCGGAGCTTGCGGCTGAGATTGTCCGACTCTCCCTCATAGGCGAGCGCCAATTGATTGCGGAGGTCGGCGAAGCGGTTGTTGACCGGTGTCGCCGAAAGCATCAGGACCTTGGTCTTCACGCCGGCCCGGATCACCTGGCTCATGAGACGGTCGTAACGGGATTGTTTTTCCTCCTCGCCCGGGGTCTGGTTGCGGAAGGCATGGCTCTCGTCGATGACGACGAGATCGTAGTTTCCCCAGTTGACCTGCTTGAGCGGCGTGCCATGCGAATAGCCGCTGGTCCGCTGGAGGTCGGTGTGGTTCAACACATCGTAATTGAATCGGTCGGCGGCGAGAATGTTCGTCTTGAGGTTCCGATTGTAGGTGAGCCAGTTGTCGGCCAGCTTCTTGGGGCAGAGAACCAGCACGGATTTGTTGCGGAGCTCGTAATACTTGATGACGGCCAGCGCGGTGAAGGTCTTCCCGAGTCCGACGCTGTCGGCGAGAATGCATCCGTTGTAGGTCTCGAGCTTGTTGATGATTCCAACCGCGGCATCGCGCTGGAAGTTGAAGAGCTTCTTCCAGACAACGGTGTCCTGATATCCCGTCCGGTCGTTGGGCAGGAGGTCTTCGTTGATGTCCTCAAGGAATTCCGTGAAGATGTTGTAGAGCATCACGAAGTAGACCCGCTCGGGCGAGTTCTCAGAGTAGATCGAGGCGATGTGATCGCAGACTTCGTCGGTCACGTCCTTCAGCTTCTCCCGGTCGTTCCAGATCTGGTCGAACAGACCGAGGAAGCTCGCGGTCATCGCGCTGCCCGAGAACTTGTTGACGATGTTCGAGAGTGAGTTGCCCTGCTGGTAACCGAGATCGACGGCCGTGAACCCCTGGATCGGAAAGTAGACGGTCGGCTCCGCTCCCTCTGCCTCGACGCAGGCCATCTGCTGCATGGACGAGCGGGTCGAATTCGAACGAAACCGGGCCTTGCGGCGGATCCAGTCGGCGCATTCCCGGGCGATGGCCCGCTGCGTCAGCTTGTTGCGAAGCTGGATCTCAAACTCGGTCCCGTAGAGGCTCCGTTCACGTTCGAGCTTTGGGATAAAGAATTCCCGTCGTTCCTTGGGGAGTTTGTCGGTCACCTCGCCCGGGACGAAAGTCGGGGAAGTGAAGATGAATTCGACCGAATCAACGTGCTCCAGCTCGCTACGAAGGGCCTCAAAGGCGTAGATCGAGAAGCAGGATGCCGCGATTCGAAGCCGTGACCCAGGGTTCAGCGACTGCTTGAGACTGTCGCCAAAGAGCGTGTTGACGTTGTCGATGAGTTCCATTGGCCGGGACAGATTTGTCCTTAACAGCCTGACTGTTTAAGGGGACGAGTGA
Organism: Verrucomicrobiales bacterium; assembly: GCA_023253615.1. GTDB lineage: Bacteria > Verrucomicrobiota > Verrucomicrobiia > Verrucomicrobiales > DEV007 > Arctic95D-9. Next base: position 3,954 of record JALRFZ010000467.1, read on the forward strand.
ACTCCGGCAATCTAAAAGTCGAGATACCACCTAACCGACCTTCAATCCGGATCCCGCGGTAGTCGTCGGTGGTGCCGCGATCACCGTGGAATAAACCCCGTCGTCTGTTTCCGCCCCTCACGCCCTCTCACTCAAACCCGGCCCAGCTCCGACCCCTCCACCGCGCGCGGTTCGGCGGTGTGGATGGGCTTGCGCTCGTAGCGCTCCTCCAGCACCGACGAGGGCGTCGATTCGGCGACGCGGGCGAGGAGGTTGCGGGTCTCGTCGAGGAAACGCTCCGTGGAGAAACGTTCGGCGTTGCGGCGAATGCGGCGGGGATCCCATTCGCGGGATTCGAGTTCCCGCACGGCACCGGCGAGGGAATCGGCGTCGGCGTGGTCGAAGAAGACGCCGGTCTTGCCTTCGACGACGGTCTCGAGGGCACCTCCATCGCGGAAGGCGACGACGGGTTTGCCGCAGGCCTGGGCCTCGACCGGGACGATCCCGAAATCCTCGCTGCCGGGGAAGACGTAGGCGCGGCAGGTCGCCATCTTCTCGGTGACGACCTCATCGGCGGCCCGGCCGAGGAACTCGACGGTCGGTCCCGCCATCGCTTCGAGACGGGCGCGGTCGGGTCCATCGCCGATGATGACGAGGCGCTTGCCGAGGGCGGTGAAGGCTTGGACCGCGAGATCGATGCGCTTGTAGGCGACGAGGCGCGAGACGATGAGATAAAAATCATCGCTCCGCTCGCCGACCTGGAATCGCTCGACGTCGACGGGTGGATAGACGACGACGCTGTTGCGTCCGTAGCACTCGCGGATGCGGCGGCGCACGTTCTGCGAGTTCGCGATGAAAAGGTCGATCTTGCGGCTCTGGCGGAGATCGCTGGCACGGAAGAGCGGCATCAACATCCTGACAAAACGGCGAAGGAGGGGATTGGCGATCTCGTTCTCAAGGTATTCGTCGGGATTCCAGAAATAGCGGGGAGGCGTGTGGCAGTAGCAGACGAACCTCGCGCCGCGGGGCTTCGGCAGCCATTTCGAGAAGCTGTTGCTGCTGATCCAGGCGAGCTTGCCGGCCGGGGCGCGGAGGGTGCGGAAGGCGAGGGGATAGAGGAAAAAGAGCTTCTTGTGGAGCTTCTGCATGCCGGGCAGGCGCTGCATCCAGGTATTCACGACGCGGTTCGAACGGAAAGCGGGGAAGAGGTTTGGTCCCATCGTCGCGCTGGTGTAGATGGGGGCCGCGGGATAGGCCTCGGCCATGACCTCGACGACTTTTTCGGCTCCGCCCATCTGGATGAGGAAGTCGTGGACGAGGACGAGATCGGATGGATCGGGGGAGAGTGCGGAGGCGTGCATGGGGCGAAAAATAGGGAGCGGAGTGTCAGCGGGCGGAGCGGGGAGGGAAGACGACCTGGAGGGCGGTGTCGCAGAGGATGCAGACATCCATCAGCGGGGACCAGTGGCGCAGGTAAAAGTGGTCGAGACGGACGCGGTGCCGCACTTTCATCGGCGTGTCGGTTTCGCCGCGGCAGCCTTTCACCTGGGCAAGGCCGGTGATGCCGGGCTTGGTGAAATGGCGCACCCATTGGTCATCGACGAGGTCGGCGAACTGGTGATCGTGATCGACAAAGTGCGGGCGCGGGCCGACCACGCTCATTTGTCCCATGAGCACGTTCCAGAACTGGGGCATCTCATCGAGGCTGCTTTTGCGGAGGAAGGCGCCGCCGGGGTAGATGCGCGAGTCACCGACGACGGCTTGTTTTCCCGGCGTGTCATTCACGTGCATGGTGCGGAATTTCAGCACTTCGAAGACTTCGCCGTCGCGTCCGGTGCGCTTCTGTTTGTAGAAGAGCGGTCCGGGCGAATGGATCAGTTGCAGCGTTTTGGCAAAGACACGGAGAGCAGGCAGCACGGTGATAGTGACGAAACCCGAGATAAGGATGTCACTGGTGCGTTTGATGAGCCGGTTCATGGGATCCTCGAGCGGCTCGCGCCAGTTCGTGAGGAGGAGGCGTGATCCCGAGCGGCGGGCGTCAAGATTTCCGTCGAAGTGCTCTTCCTTGTCATCGACCCAGATGAGGCGCATCCCCATGGAGTCGCAGAGGGCCTGGAGCGAGCGGATCAGATCGGGCTGGTCCTCGAGTCCGAGCGCGAGGAGGAGGCGGGCGTGGCAGGCGCGGCAGATGTCGCGGAGATTCGCGAAATCCCCGAGCACGGGAAAAGCCGGCATCGTCGCCACGGCGCCTCCGCCATAGGTGACATAACCGAGCACTTCGGCACCTGGCACGTCGCTCGTCATGTGCAGCGCGGTGTCGCGCTCGATCTCGCGGGGGGTGGCGAGCACCACGGTATTCGCATGCGTTCTTTTCGAACTGCCGTCGGCGCGACGTGGTTTCGCATAGAGCGTGCGGTGCAGGAGACGGTAGCCGACGAAATTCATCCAGGTGACCCAGACCGCGTAGCCGGCGATGAAAAGGCCGAGGCAGGTTCGCGAGAGCCGGTCGTCCTTGCTCATCACGATCACCCCGAAGATGGCGACGAGGGCGAAGAGGATCTCACGCTGGGTGATGCTCCAGACCTGGGGGCGGGAGAGTCCGCCAAGGGAGCGATGGCGATCCTCACGGGCGAGGAATTCGATCACGGCAGCGGCGGGCACGATGATCGAAACCCACGCTTAGTTCCGCGGCTGGAGCTCGCTCCCGTAGAAGGCGAGGTGCAGCGTCCACACGATTCCCCAAAAAAGGAAAAGGGCACCCAACATCTTGAGCAGGTAGTGCAGGCGGATCAAACCATAATATCGGTTAGAGATCATAATTTCCTCAGTATTAGATTTTCAAAAATAAGTATCAGGATTGCGAACTTTATCATATTTTGGTTTCTTTTGTGATTCGTTCAAGTAAATTCCAAAAATTTTTCTTTTTCTGGAAATTATCCGACCGTTCCCTGCTCCGATGACCTCGCACGCCCTCAGCACCCGCCCCCGCCTTGCCACCCGTGCCGAAATGCCGGCGAAAGGTGATTGGGACCTCATCGAAGTGACCCCGTTGCTCGATCTCGACGATCTTGTCGGCATCGTGAAGCGACGGTTGCCCTGGCTCATCCTCCTGCCCGTGCTGTGCGTCGGCACGGCGCTTGCTTATGTCTATCTGGTGGCAAAGCCGCTCTTCCAGAGCAAGGCCCTCGTGTTTGTCGATCCCATGTTCGACCGGGCCCTGCAGATCCAGCCGAGCGGCCCCGGCATGTCGGATCTCGATTCGTTGAACTCGCTGGAGAAGGCGATCATTTCCGACACGATGATGCTGCGCGTCATTGAAAAGCTCGCCCTGCGCGAGGATCCCGGCTTTCTCCCCCCGGCCTTGCAGAAGATGAAGGATGCCGGGCAGGACGTGCCCGATTCCCGCCTCCTCAAGGACCTGCGGCAGAATCGTTTTTCCGCCAGCCTGATCCGTCCCACCCGGCTCCTCGAGCTATCCGTGCTGGCGGGCGAATCCACCGACGATCTCCGCGGAGTATCTTCGAATTCGGCTGGCGTCGTCTCTACACCTACTACTTCGAGGCGATGAACACGGGGGCCGCGATCCTGCAGGTCGGCGGATTCTATGACGGGCTCGTCGGTCCGCTTTCCTTCAAGGCGCACGAGGCGGTCTACGAGGGGCTCTATCTCGGCACCCTCGATGTCGAATACAACAATCCCGGCGGCATCCATTATGTCGCCTCGCGCATGGGCAACGTGCTCCTGTGGCCCTTCCTCGCGCTCATCGGGATGTGGTTCGGCCTGACGTGGCGGGCCTATGTCGAGGGGCGTCTCTTCGCGCTCTTCTATCCGATCTCTTTTCTCGGATTGATGGAGATCCTCCGGATTCCCTACTGGTTCGGTCAGAACCGCGTCGTCCCGGCCAGTCTCGTCATCGTCCTCATCCTGATCTGGGCGGCGAGCTTGAAACGGCGGGTGCGCGTCCATCGTCCCGACAGGATCGATTCATGGGATGAGCCGGAACCGTGGACCTCTCCCGCCGCGCACCCCGCGGAACCTTTCCAGCGACGATGATGAAGATCCGCCTCAACGCCCGCTTCCGCGGCCGGCCTCTCACCGGTGTCGAGCGATTCGCCAGCGAGGTGGGCGATCGCCTCGCATGTCGTGACGGCATCGTCCTCGCCGAGACCGCACCTGCCGCGCCGCTCGCGGGGATGAAAGGGCACGCCTGGGAGCAGTTCGTGCTGCCCCGCCGCGTCGCGCGCGACGAGATCCTGTTTTCCCCCTGCAACACCGGTCCCATCTCCGTGAGAAAGCAGCTCGTCGTGATCCACGATGCCGCGGTGTGGGATGGACCCGAGGGATTCAGCCGATCCTTCCGCACCGTCTCTCAACAGCTCCTCCCGCGACTCGCCAAGAAGGCCGCCGTCGTCGCGACAGTCCCGGAGTTTTCCCGCACCCGTCTCGCTCCCGTCCTCGGCATCCCGGAGGAGCGCATCCTCGTGCTCGGCAATGCCGTCAGCGGAGCCTTCTCGCCGGCCGGGACCGAACAGGGTCGGGTCGGCGGCTTGACCCTCTTGTGTGTCGGATCGATGGACCCGCGCAAGAATCCCGGCCGCCTCCTGCGCGCCTGGGTGTCCCTGCAGGAAGCGGGGAAACTCCCCGAGGGAGCGACGCTGCAGCTCATCGGCGGTGCGAACCCTCGCAACTTCGCGGGCATGGAAACGATCGAGGGATCGGGCATCGGGTGGCTCGGCCGGGTCGACGATGCGGAGCTCGTGCGCCGCTACCGCGAGGCCGATGCCTTTGTCTATCCGAGTCTCTACGAGGGCTTCGGACTGCCAGCGCTGGAAGCGATGGCCTGCGGATGTCCCGTGTTGCTCTCGCACGCGGCGAGCCTGCCCGAGGTGGGAGGTCCCGATTCGGAGGGCGCGGTGCGCTACTTCGATCCCGGGAGCGAGGCGGAAATCGCTTCGGCGATCGAGCGTTTCCCCACCCTCGATGCCGGAGCCCGCGACGAGATGCGCCGGCGGGCGCTGGAGCGTGCCGGGCGATTCTCGTGGGAATCCATCGCGGAGAAAACCGCCGCCGCGATGGCGTCGATCTGATCCTCACAGATCCACCACGATCTTCCCGAAGTGACCGGCCCCCTCCAGGGCGGCATAGGCGGCGGGAGCGTCGTCGAAGGAGAAACGTCCGTCGATCACCGGACGGATCGCGTGTTGTTCGAAAAACGCGATCATCCTGACAAACATCCCGCGATTCCCCACGTAGATGCCGTCGAGGGAGGCGTTCTTTTTCACAAGGGTGAAGAGCGTGGCCGGTGTCGGCTCGAATCCGGTGAGCACGCCGATGAGCGACACCACTCCGCCCGCGGCGACGGAGTTCAGGGATCGTTCGATCGTGCCGGGGCCGCCGACCTCGACGACGCGGTCCGCGCCGCGCTGGCCGGTGAGACGCCAGACCTCGCGGTCCCACTCCGGCGTTTCGAGATAATGGATCGTCTCGTCCGCACCCAACGCGCGGGCGCGGGCGAGCTTTTCGTGCGAGCTGCTCGTGACGATGACTTTGGCGCCTGCTGCTTTCGCGATCTGCAGGGCGAAGATCGAGACGCCGCCGGTGCCGAGGCAGAGCACGGTTTCGCCGGCGGTGAGGGGGCGCCCCCGTTCCATCAGGGCGTGCCAGGCGGTGAGCGCGGCGCAGGGCAGGGTGGCCGCCTCGGCGAAATCCATCGTCGAAGGAATCGCGACGAGACTGTGGGCCGGAGCGGTGACGATCTCCGAGAGCACTCCGTCGCACGACCCGCCGCGCGCGGCGCCGTGCCAGGCCATCTGGAAGGGTCCCGAAATCCAGTCGCGGAAAAAAGTGAGGGCGACCCGGTCGCCGATTTTCCAATCCGCGACGCCTTCGCCGAGCGCGATGATCTCGCCCGCACCATCCGAGAGCGGCACCACCGGATCCGATCCGCCGGACGCGGATCTGCCGGCCCGCACGAGGAGATCGCGGTAGTTGAGGGAGGCGGCGTGGATCTTCACGAGCACTTCTCCGGGACCCGGGGAAGGATCGGGGAGATCGCGGAGGACGAGGGCGAAGGGCTCGCCGGTGCGGGGCTCGAGGAGGTATTGGTGCATTTGTCAGGCGATGGGTTTCAAACCGAGCCATGCTTCGACGGCGGCGAGGTCGAGGGTGTTGATGACATCTTCGCGGCGGAGCCAGCCTTTGCGGGCGAGGCGCACGCCGAAGGCGAGGTATTCGAGCTGGCTCGTGCGGTGGGCGTCGGGATTGATGGCGCATTTCACGCCCTTGGCGACGGCGTGTTTCCACCAGCGCCAGTCCATGTCGAGACGCCAGGGGCTGCAATTCAGCTCGATCACGGTGCCGTGTTCGGCACAGGCCTCGATCACCGCGGGGATGTCGACGGCGTAGGGATCGCGCTCGAGGAGGAGGCGACCCGTGAGGTGTCCCAACATCGTCACCCGGGGATGGCTCACCGCCTTGATGAGGCGTTCGGTCATGGCGGATTCGGAGAGAGTCATCGCGTTGTGGACACTCGCCACGACGTAGTCGAGTTCGCCGAGGAGGTCGTCGTTGTAGTCGAGGCTGCCGTCTTTGAGAATGTCGACCTCGCTGCCGGCGAAAAGGCGGAACTTCACCCCTTCGTCGCGGTAGCGTGCGTTCAGCGCCCGGATCTCCGCGATCTGGGCGCGGAGGCGCGTCTCGTCTAGCCCGTTCGCCTGGAAGGAACTCTTCGAGTGATCCGCGATGCCGAGGTATTGGAGCCCGTGCCCGATGGCGGCGGCGGCCATTTCCTCGAGCGTGTTTCTCCCGTCGCTCGCGACGGTGTGGTTGTGGAAGGTGCCACGCAGATTTTCCAGCTCGATGAGCCGGGGCAGGTCGCCTTCCTCCGCCGCCTCGATCTCGCCGGTGTTCTCGCGCAGCTCCGGCGCGATATAATCGAGCCCGAGGAAGCGGTGCAACTGTGCCTCGTTTTCAAAGACGGGAGCCTCGGGGGCGTCCGAGCCTTCCTTCACCGCGAGCCGGTATTCGTTCAGCGTGTATCCCCGCTCGAGGGCGCGGCCGCGCATCGCCACGTTGTGCTCCTTGCTGCCCGTGAAATAGGCGAGGGCACAGGCGAACTCGGCGTTGCTCACCGCGCGGAGATCACATTGGAGCCCGTTCGCCAGATTGATGCTCGCTTTCGTCGGTCCCTTCGCGATGACGCGCGAGACCCACGGCTGGGAAACGAAATGCTCGATCACCTCTTCGGGACGGCTCGTCGCGACGAGGAAATCGACGTCGTGCACGGTCTCCTTCGACCGCCGGTAGCTGCCCGCCGCCTCCACGCGGAGGGCCTCGGGATGATCGCGCAGGCATTCGAGGATCTCCTCGACCGGACCGGCCACGTCGCCGAGGCGGAACCGGTCGGCGTTCGACTCGCGGAAGGCGATCGATTCGAGGATCTTCGCCGCGGTCTTCGCTCCGAAGCCCGGCAGCTTCGCCACCTCGCCCGATTCGCACAGGGTTTTCAGCGTGGCCACGGAATCGACGCCCAGGGTCTCATGCAGTGCCTTGATCTTTTTCGGTCCGAGACCCTGCACGTCGAAGAGCTCGAAGAGACCGGGGGGGAACTCCGCCTTCAGCTTCTCGTAAAAGCCGAGCGATCCGGTCGAGGCGAGTTCGTGGAGCTTCTGTTGGAGGGCGTCGCCGATGCCCTTGATCCCTTCGAGCTTGCCCTCGCGGGCGAGGGCGACGATGTCGCCGGGGAATTGGGCGACGGTCTCGGCTCCCGTCCGGTAGGCCCGGATTTTGAAGGGATTTTCGCCCTTCAATTCCAGCAGCAGGGCGATCTCTTCTAGGGTGTCGGCGAGGGTTTCGCGGGTCATGGAAGGGGAGGGGATGGGATCAGTCGCAACGGCCGGCCAATCGGGATTTGGCAAGTGAGGACGGCCTTGCCCGTCGATATCGGAGTTGCTCCGGCTCGCTTCGTCCAGTAACTTTCATTCCAACCATGAATTTTCCCGTCATCTTGATTCGCACCGAGGAGGGATATGCCGTTGGCTGTCCCTCGATCCCCGGATGTTGGACGCAGGGCGCCACCCGGGAGGAAGCCATGGAAAACATCCAGGATGCGATAACCGAGGTCCTCGCGGCGACCCGGGATTTGGAGGCGGAGCAGTGGCTGACCGATGGATGCGAGGTCGAAAAGGCTGAAGTTGAGGTTTTCGTTCATGCCTAAGCTGCCCGGGATTCACCACAAAGACGCGATCCGGGTGCTCGAAAAGCTCGGATGGCGGGTCATACGCGAGGGGAAACACACCATCATGGGTCTCGGAACGCAGGCTTTGCCAATTCCCCGGCACAATCCGATCCACTCGATCACCATGGGACAGATCGCAAAAGCGGCAGGATTGACTCCCGAGGAGTTCAAGAGAATGCTCTGAGAGACGTCACTCGGGAGGAAATTGGGAGTCCTTTCTGAGACTTTCTGCCCGATGTGACACGGATTGGGAAGAAAAAGAAATTTTCTAAAGGTGAAATTTTCCTCTAGAATCGTTATATTCCACCTTTCCTCCCCCTCCGGGCCGCCTCCGAATCCGAGAACCTATGAGCAAACGCTATGAAATCCGCGATCAGATCGGCAAAGGCGGACTGGGCGCGGTCTACAAGGCTCTCGATACCCAGCTCCAGCGCGAGGTGGCGGTCAAGCGGGTGCTCTCCACGACGAACGCGACCGAGGAGGAGGTCAAGGAAGCGGCCAACAAGCTGATCGCCGAGGCCCAGACGCTCTCCAGCCTGAACCACCCGAACATCGTCACCGTCTTCGACGTGGGGCAGGATGAACAGGGCGGTTTTGTCGTGATGGAACTGCTGAAGGGCGAGACGCTCGACGAGACCGTCGCCCGCGGTGTCCTGACCCAGGAGGATTTCACCGAAGTGGTCTACCAGACCCTCGAGGCGCTCATCGCGGCGCAGGCGAACAACGTCATCCACCGCGACATCAAGCCGACCAACATCATGGTGATCTGGCAGGCCTCGGGGAAGTTCCAGCTCAAGATCCTCGATTTCGGTCTCGCGAAATTCTCCAAGTCCCCGTCCGTGCAGACGATGGACCAGGAGGAGTCGGTGATGGGATCGATCTTTTTCATGGCGCCCGAGCAGTTCGAGCGCGGCGAGCTCGACGCCCGCACCGATCTCTACCAGATGGGCTGCGTCTATTACAACGCCCTCACCGGCCAGTATCCCTTCAACGGCGAGACCGCGCCGCAGGTGATGAACGCGCACCTGCAGCACCGCGTCATCCCGCTCGACCAGGTGCGCCCCGACCTTTCCCCCTCGATCTGCCAGTGGGTGATGTGGATGATCAACCGCGACATCGCCCACCGGCCCAAAGACGCGCGCGACGCGCTGAAACACTGGCCTCGCAATCCCGAGCCTTCCGGCGTGAAGCCCGTCGAGGTGCTCCCGGTCGAGGCGACTCCCGATGTGAAGACCGGAGAGGTCACCGTGGTGCGCGCCGCCCGTGGTGCCTCCGCGCCGCCCGCCCTCATCGTCGTCTCCGACAAGACGGGGAGCGCGCCTCTTGCCGCCGGCGTCACCACGGGACGGCTCAAGACGGGTGCCACGCCCGGCGCCACCGGATCGACGACGGGCCGTCTCAAGGGCGGAGCCCCGGCCCGGTCCACGACCGGGGCGGTCGGGCGGGGAAGGGAAGCCGAACGCACCGGGCCGCTCGGCCACGGCGCGGCGGGAAAGCCCAATGTCCGCAAGAGCGAGTCGGGCGGTAATCCGCTCATCAAGTGGATCGCCATCGGCAGTGTCGTCTCCGCGATCGTCCTTTTCGCGATCATCACCTCGATCGGCAAGGCGAATGCCAAGAAACGGCAGGATCGCATCATCGAACTTTCTTCCGCGGAGATCCCCACCGGCGATGTTTCGGATGTCGCCCTCGCCGTCGCCTTTCTCGAGGATCCCGAGGCCTCGCTCTCGATCAAGGGGGATGCCCGCAAGGTGCTCGAGCGGCTCGAAGGCAACGGGATCAGTGAGAGCATCCACACGCACCTGAAGGAAGCCGGCAGCCTCAACGCCAAGCTGCGCCTCTCCCAGGCCCTCGCCGAGCGGAACTACGCCCCCGCCGTGACCGACATGATCGACGTCTTCAAGTCGGCCACGACCGACGAACAGCGCGTCTCGATCCTCAATTCCGTGCGCATCATCGCGAGCCTGAAGGATGTCAACACCCTCCTCGGCGCCCTGCACGGCGAGCACACCCTGCCGGTGCGGAAGGTCTTCGAGGATACCGTCCTCGCGGTGCTGCGGAAGGGCGGGGAGACCGATCCGGTCATCGAGTCCATCCTCACGAAAGTCTCGAACACCTCCGGGAGCGAGCGAAAGAGCCTCTTCCGCATCCTCGGGGTGCTCGGCGGTGACAAGGTGCGGACGCGGCTCACCACGATCTACAACCAGAAGAATGACGCCGCCTACCAGGCCGACGCCATCCTCGCCTACTTGAGCTGGCCGGATCGCTCGGTGCTCGGCGATGTCGAGAAGATCGTCTCCTCCACCCCGGATCCGGCGCTTCGCTCGGCGGCCGAGCGGGCCTACGTGCGCCTCACCACCCTGCCGGGTCCCGAGCCGGTCGCCGAACTCGTGCCGCTCTGGAAAAAGGCCTTCGAACTCTCCAGGAATCCCAACGACATCCGGCGTCTCTTCGGTGCCCTCGTGGAGTATCCGGCTCCCGAGACCCTCGAACTGCTGAAGGAGTGGTCGGCCCATCCCACCCATGGTCCGCTCGCGAAGAACTATGCCACGACCCTCGAGAAATCGATCCAGGGCATCGCCGAGCTCAAGCCCGGCGAGGAGATCAAGGGCAACAAGGCCCGCGTCCGCGGAGATGGCGGCGCGGCGATCAATTCCTTCCTCTCCTCCCTCACCGGCTGGCTTTCGCCCGAGACCTGTTTTTCCTGGTATTTCAAGGTCGGCGAGTCGGGTGAATACGCCGTGGAGGTGGATCAGGCGACCCTGCGCGAGGAGCCGAGCGAGTTCATCGTCTATCTCGGAGGGGCCTCGCTCCCGGGTACCTCGAAGGCGACGCCGACGCTGGAGGAATTCGTGACCGTCCGCCCCGAGGGCACCGTCAACCTCGAGGCGGGAAAGATCTACAGTCTCACCCTCGTCGCCGGCCGCACGATCCAGCCCCGCATGATGGACATCGGCGCGGTCCGCCTCGTCAAACCCTGACAAAAGCACCTTCGTCCCGTCTCCGGTGGGCGGTGAGGGGGGATCAGCGACGATCGCCGCGGTCCCTGCGTTCTCCGCCGCCGCTCTCCCGGTTTTCGCGACGGTCGCCGCCCTGGCCGGAGGAGGAGCCCTGCGGGGGACTCTGGGTGGGCGGGGCCTGGCCTGCGGGAGGTCCCTGCGGGATCTCGATATCGCGGCCGTCGGTGAGACGCATCATCGCGCCGCGGATGAGGTTGCCACGTTCTTCCCGCGACATGTCCGGATAATTCTTCATCACCGCCCCGATGTACTCGCGCAGCTTGGCCTGCTTCTCTTCGGGCAGGGCCTTGTATCGCTCGATATCCTGCGGCGAGGGACCGCGGCGTTCGCCCTCCGGCGGATTCCCGCCGGGAGAGCCCGACCCTCCGGGGCCGCCCTTCGGCTCGGGATAGAGCTGGCTGATCTCGTATTTCAGTTCCGCTTCGTCGCCGGCGAAGGAGATCCGGGCCGTCACCGCGTCGAGCTGCGGCGCGCGCGACACGCCCACGAGGGCGATGCCGGCGTCGTTCTTTCCGTCGGGTGTCACCACCACCGTCTTTTTCGTCTCGCGGTTGTAGAGGGTCGCCACCTGTTCGCCGTTGATGCGCGCGACGCCGCGCAGCGCGTAGGTCTCCGAGAGACTGAGGACCCGGGTAAAGGGGCTCGTCTTCCGCAACGCCTCGAAATCCCCCTCCGAAGGTGCTTCCGGCACAGCGGCACCCGGCACAGCGGCACCCGGTGCGGCGGCACCCGGCACGGAAGATGCCGGCGGCTCTTCCGCCGCATTCAGGGACGCGGCGGCGAGAAGGGACACGCTCTGCAGGAGGATCGCCGTTTTCATGTGGGAATGTCAGGATCCGGCCGGCTCCGGGCCCGGTGCGCCGGAAGTACCGGTGGTGCCTGTCGAAGTGCTCGAAGGGGCCTCGTCCGCGGGCGTTGGCGGCGGGCCGGGATCCGGGACGGCCCCGGCCGGGATCGCCTCACCCGTTTCCGGATGATACCAGCGCGCGATCGTGATCTCGCACTCGGCCTGCGGCTCCAGCTCGCGCGAGCGGTTGTCGAGCTCGAGCTCGAGCGACTTGATGATCTGGAACCTGTCAGGCCCCTGCAGCGTCGTGAGCCAGTCGATCACCGCTTTCTCCGCGCCCTCGACCTCGAGACGCACCGCCACCTCGGTGTAGAAGGTCTCGTTCACGATCTCCTGCAGGCTCTGCTGGTCGATACGGAGCTTGCGGTTGAAAAGCTCGTCCTGCAGCGATTGGATCAGGTCGCCCTGGAGCTTGCCGAGGGTGTTGCCGGCCATCTTCGGCATGTTCGCCTCGAGCCATTTTTCGCGGGCCTCCGCTCTGGGGGCTTCGTCGAGCCACATCTCGTTGTCGGCGAGGGTATTCCTCAGGGTCTGGATCTTCGAGTTGCTGCCACGCAACACCTTCAGCACGGATCGCGCCGCGAAGCCGTTGGCGACCGCGAAGATCACCCCGATGCAGAGGCCCAGCAGCCACTTTTCCCTAACTGTCAGCGCCCTCATTTTTCAGTTTACCCTGGATCTCGAAAGTGGCGGTGTTGTTGCGCTCGACACGGGGGTTCGGCATGCTCCACTCGTAGCGCCCGAATCCATCCATCCCCTGCAGGTCCTCGAGGAGGCGGTTGGCGAGCTGCACGTCGCGCGCCTGTCCGCGGATGCGGATGTCGCGGCCCGTCGTGCGGTACTCCCGCACCACCACGCCGCTCCCGGGCAGCGCCGAGGTGATGCGGCTGAGCTGCACGATGGGGAAAAGATCCTTTTCAAAGGCCGGTTCCAGGCTGCGCCAGCGCTCCTCCACGAGTTGGACCCGCTCCACGTCTGGCTGGATGATGGCGATGCGGCGTTCGAGGCTCGCGATCTCGCGTTCGGTGACCTTTGCATCCTTCCAGACCCAGACCCCCACCACCGTGTAAACGACGAGCCCCACCGCGAGCAGCGCGAGATTGCGGACTCCGGCGCGGCGGCGGCGGCGGTGGTTCACCACCTCCGTGGGCAGGAGACGCTCCCGCGCTTCGGCTTTTGCGGGAAATCGGACGGCTTCGGCCTTCACCGGGATCGAGAGGGCCGATCGGAATTCAATGAGCCCTTTTTCTTCGACGCCGTCGAGGGAGAGGACGAGCTCCCGCGGCGCCGCGCTTTCGAAGACGCTCTCCCCGCGCAGGCCGAGGAGGATGAGGTTCACCTCGCCCGCGAGCGCTTTCCCCAGCTCCGGCCTGCCGCTGAGAATCTGCACGTGGGCCGGGATGCCGGCGACGAAAACGCCCAGGACGAGGCGTCCCTGTTCGCGCCAGAGGAGGGCTCCCGCACCTGGCGCGGCCGCTCCGCGCAGGGCCGCCGAGGTCTGGTAGCCGCCCGCCGTCGGGAGGATCACGTCCGCCGGTGGTTCCGCCATGACCCGCACCGCGAAGGTATCCCCACGCTCGTTGTGATCGATGCGCTCGTAATCGATCAGCGCCGGGCCTTTCCCGGAGAGGCCCCGCTTGTCGACCTGGGCGCGGATCATGCTCTCGTGCAGCGCCTCCTCGACCGGGGGCAGTTCCACCACGAAGGTCGAGACGCAGGCGGCGGGAAACGCAACGAGGACATCGCCCTTGCTCCCCGTCAGCGTACGCAGGTCCGCGTCGCGGGCGGATGCGTTGCCGCCCGAGGCGAGGATCCAGCCCCGGTCGGGAGCCGGGAGCGCCATGGTGTGGTGGGACATGAAATCAAAAAGAAAGAATAGGCGGTGAACCGGAACCGATACGAGCTTAAAACCCGTCCGTCCCCCGAAAGTTTCCCGAAAAGGAATGGCCGATTCAAGGAGAGGATCGGTGATTGGAGGACCGCCACTCCGCCAAGCGCGGCGACTCAGGCATTTGCGGTTCCGGGGTTGGGCCGCCGTCGCCGCACCTCAAAGAAAATGCCCCAGCTTGTCGCGCTTGGTGCCGAGATAACGTTCGTTGTGTTCGTTCGGGGCGATGCGGATGGGGACTTTCTCGACGATCTCGAGTTTGTGCCCGTCGAGACCGACGACCTTGCGGGGGTTGTTGGTCATGAGACGGATCTGCCGCACGCCGAGGTCGTAAAGAATCTGGGCACCCATGCCGTAGTCGCGCAGGTCGGAGCCGAAGCCGAGGCGTTCGTTGGCCTCGACGGTGTCGAGCCCCTCTTCCTGCAGTTTGTAAGCGCGGATCTTGTTGGCGAGGCCGATGCCGCGTCCTTCCTGGCGCATGTAGACGAGCACGCCGCTGCCGGCTTCCTCGATCTGGGCGAGGGCGCTGTGGAGCTGGCTGCCGCAGTCGCAGCGGCGCGAGCCGAAGACGTCGCCGGTGAGGCATTCGGAATGGACGCGGACGAGCACGGGTTCCTCGGATCGGATCTCGCCCTTGACGAGGGCGAGGTGGTGCTCCTCGGGATTCAGTTTGCTGGCGTAGACGACGAGATCGAAATTCCCGTAATCGGTCGGCATCTGGATGCGCTCGATGCGCTCGATGAGTTTTTCCTGGCTGCGGCGGTAGTCGATGAGGGCTTCGATCGTGCCGATTTTCAGATCGTGTTTCCCGGCGAACTCGAGCAACTGAGGGAGCCGGGCCATGGTGCCGTCTTCGTTGAGGATTTCACAGATGACGCCGGCGGGCTCGAGTCCGGCGAGCCGGGCGAGATCGACGGCGGCCTCGGTGTGTCCGGCGCGGCGGAGGACGCCGCCCTGTTTCGCCTGGAGCGGCAGGATGTGGCCGGGACGGACGAGGTCGCGGGGCTCGGCGAGGGGATTGGCGAGGATCTGCACGGTGCGGGCGCGGTCGGCGGCGCTGATCCCGGTGGTGACGCCGTCGGCGGCATCGACGGCGACGGTGAAATTGGTGCCGTGCGACTCGGTGTTCCGCCGCACCATGAGGGGCAGGCCGAGGCGCTCGGCGGCTTCCTGGGTGATGGGGGCGCAGATGAGCCCGCGCCCGTGGGTGGCCATGAAGTTGATCGC
>JALRFZ010000538.1 GCA_023253615.1 Verrucomicrobiales bacterium
TGGAGACAGTGGCTGTGAGCAGGCTGTCAGCAACCGCTACGTCATTTGCGGTGATCGAGTCGCCGGTGTGCACGCCCATGGGATCGAGGTTCTCGATCGAGCAGATGATGACGCAGTTGTCGGCCTTGTCGCGCATCACCTCCATCTCGTATTCCTTCCACCCGAGGAGCGATTCCTCGATGAGGACCTCGGTGACGGGGGAGAGGTCGAGGCCGCGGGCCACGATCGTCTCGAATTCCTCGCGGTTGTAGGCGATGCCGCCGCCGGTGCCGCCGAGGGTGTAGGCGGGGCGGATGATGAGGGGGAAGCTGCCGATCTCCTCGCGGATGACGTGGGCCTCCTCCATCGTGTGGGCCACGCCCGACTGGGGCATGTCGAGGCCGATCTTCAGCATCGCGTTCTTGAAAGCGAGGCGGTCCTCGCCCTTCTCGATCGCGTCGGGTTTCGCCCCGATCATGCGCACGCCGTGTTTTTCCAGAATGCCGCGGCGGTGCAGCTCCATCGCCGTGTTCAGCGCGGTCTGGCCTCCGAGGGTGGGGAGGAGCACGTCGGGCTTCTCCTTGATGATGATTTTCTCGACGATCTCGGGCGTGATCGGCTCGACGTAGGTCCGGTCGGCGAACTCCGGATCGGTCATGATCGTGGCCGGGTTCGAGTTCACCAGCACGACCTCGTAGCCCTCTTCCTTCAGCGCCTTGCAGGCCTGCACTCCGGAGTAGTCGAATTCACATCCTTGTCCGATCACGATGGGACCGGAGCCGATTAAGAGAATCTTCTTGATCGAATTGTCGCGGGGCATGCAGGGAGGAGGGTAAAATTTGTCACCCCTTGCATGAGGCGCGGGGATTCGCAAACAGGAAACCGGGTATTTCCACCGAGCCTCGGATCAATTGGAAAGGAAGGAAAGTTTCTAAAGTTGTTAAAGTTTGCTTAAATATTAAAGGCAATTTAGAATTAAAGTCTTCAAAACCCTCCTTCTACTGATGTTGCTGCCTGTCTTTTTTAAAAAAACCCCATCCTTTCTTGGAGCGTCTCTTTTGGTTTGGCTGATCTCACCTTGCGGCTTCTGCCTGATCGCAGCCGAGCCTCCCGGCATCCTGAATCATCAGGGGCGCATCGCTGTCAGCGGCGTGAATCATTCCGGCCCCGGCTATTTCAAGTTCGCGCTCGTGAATGCGACCGGAAACACGACCTACTGGTCGAACGACGGCACGAGCGCGGCCGGTTCGGAGCCCGCCGCCGCTGTCGAGACTCCTGTAGCCTCAGGTCATTACAGCATCCCGCTCGGCGACACTTCCTATCATTCCAACATGAAAGGGGCGATTCCGAAGACGGTGTTCATGGAAAACGCCGATGTCCGGCTCGCGAACTGGTTCAGCCACAACAACTCGGCTTTTCAGAAATTGTCGCCGAACCGTCGTATCGCTTCCGCGGCCTATGCGCTGAGCGCGGGCTCGGGGGTGGCCGTCAGCGGTTCGATCGGCAGTGAACAGATCGCCGATGGATCCGTCTCCGCGAGCGATCTCGCCAACGGAGCCGTCGGTGCGATGCAACTGGCGGACGCGAGCGTCACCACCGCGAAAGTCGCGGCGGGTGCGATCGGGACGCCCCAGCTCGCGGCCGGCAGCGTCACCACCGCCCAGCTCGCCGACGGGCAGGTGACCACGCCGAAACTCGCCGCCAACGCCGTCACCGGCGCGAAAATCCTCGACGGGACGATCGAGTCCGCCGATCTCGCCGCCGCCAGCGTCACCTCCGGGAAGATCGCGAATGGCGCGGTGGGCACGGCCCAGCTCGCGGCAGGCAGTGTCGGTTCGACCCAGCTCGCCGACGGATCCGTGACGGCCTCCAAAATCGCGAATGGCGCGCTGACCGGGGCCATGATCGCACCGGGATCTCTCAGCAGCGCGGCCTTCGACAGCTCGATCGGACTTTGGACACGGGCCGGTGCGGATGTCGTGCGGCCCACTGGCAATGTCGGAATCGGTACGGCCGCTCCCACGGGGCTCTTCGAGGTCCACGGCGAAGCCGTCCTCGGAGCCGAGGTGCTCGATCAGGAGGTGCTCCCCCCCGCCTCGGCGACCCATTTGAATTGGCAATCCTTCACCGCCGGGCAGGCCGGCCGCCTTACCCGCGTCGAGCTGAAGGTCGGATCCCCTCTGGGTGCGACGGGGACCGCTGGCATCATCGGGATCTACGCCGGCGAGGGATCCGGCGGCACCGTGCTCGCGACCGAGTCCGTCACCTTTGCCGCCGTGCCGCAGCAGACTTATCAGTCCTTCACCCTTTCGACCTCGGTCCCCGTCAGCTCGGGCGGGAAATACACCATCGGCATCGAGGTGCCCCAGGTGGATTTTTCCTGGATGTATTTCGATCCGGGCAATCCCTACGCCGGCGGCCGGTCCGATATCGCGGCCCGGGATCTCGGCTTCCGCACCCACGTCACGCCCATCTCGTCCGAGGCGATCCTGATGGTCAAGGATGGCAGGCTCGGCGTCGGTGTCGATGCCCCGGAGGCGAAGCTCCACGTCAAGGGGGGCGTGATGTTCACCAGTGGCGGAGCCGGGGCGAACCAGGGCGTCTCGTGGACTCCCGGCAGCGCGAGCTGGAGCTTCACGAGCGACCGGCACACGAAAGAGGCGATCGAGCCGGTCGATCCCGGGCATGTCCTCGACCGGCTCCTCTCCATCCCCATCGCGGAGTGGAACTACATCGGCCACGGGCAGCGCCACATCGGACCCATGGCCCAGGATTTCCACGCGGCTTTCCCCCTGAACGAGAGCGACACCACGCTGAACGACGCCGATCTCCATGGCGTCGCCCTCGCCGCGATCCAGGGATTGAACGGCAAACTCGAGTCGCGCAACGAGGCCCTGCGGCGTGAGAAGGAAGCCTTGCGCGGAGAAAACGCGGCCTTGCGCGAACGCCTCGAGGCCTTGGAGAAAACGGTCGGCCGCCTCGCCGCGGCCCTCGATCAGCCCTGATACACTCCGTCGGAATTCCTCCTCCTCTTCCCGATCACCGGGCCAGCGATGACCTTCTCCCTGTCTTTCCGACTCCTCCTCGCCGCGACGCTCCTGCTACCGGGTGCCGGTGCGGCGCGAGCCGATTCCCTCGCCCATGGTGGGGGAGTCTCCCTCCTCCACGACCAGCCCGGACACAGCGGCGGGCGGATCCAAGGAGGAATCTACACACTCGAGACCTCGACCGGCGCCGCGATCGGTGAAGGGGTGTCCGACCTCGCCCCGGCCGGCATCGCCGCGAAGGGCGGATACACCGGCCAGCTCCACGATCCCACGGCTCTCGTCCTCGGTGCCGATCCCGGCACCGCTCTCGACGAAGGGGATGCGAGCCAGCTCTCGGGCCGTCTCACTCTGGACGACGGCACCTTCCTCCCGCTCAGAAGCCTGACCTGGACCGTCCTCCAGGGGCCTGCCGCGGTCACGTCCTCCGGGCTCGCCGTCGCGGGCACGGTGGATGAAAACAGCGTCGCCCGCATCTCGGGGAGCTATCTCGGATGGAGCGAGGTCCTCGAACTGAACGTGCTCGACCGGCCCTACGAGACTTACTCCCTCGCGTGGGAGGATTCCGTGGATGGTCCGAACCCGCCCTACCGGGTCATGTTCGGCAAGAACCCCTCGTCCCTGCCTCTCGCCGGCACCTCCACGACCCCACCTTCAATCCCGGGCAGCTCGATCTCGGCACCACTTATTATTACCAGGTGTTCGATGCGCGCGGCAACGATGTCACCCCCGGAGGCCCGGGGATGAAGAGCTTCCGCACGAAACTCTACCGCCCCGACGTGCGCATCGGCAAAAAAGCGTCCCTCCGCACCCACCTCGGAAACAACATCTACAACCGCACCGGGAAGAAGCAGAGCCTGGCCGTCCAGATGGCCCCGGGCGGGCGCACCGCGGTCTATTTCTCCGTGCAGAATGATGGCGATGCGCCCGACGGCATCATCGTGCGCGCTTCGAAACCACGGGCAAGCATGAAGTATCTGCGGTATTTCCGGCTCACCTTCGGCCGGCAGAACATCACCGCGGCGACGGTCCGCGCCGGAGGGCGCTCCGCGAAGATCGCGCCGAGGCAGACCATCGCCTACGTCCTGCGCGCCAAACCGACGAGAGGGTCGAAGAAAAGCGGCCAGAAAGTGACCATCCGCGCGCGCTCCACCGCCGACGGCCGCGCTTACGACGTCGCCAAGGCGAAGCTCGACAAGGCCCGGGGGAATCGCTGAGGCCGCCTCCCCGGAGCCGCCGTGTTTTTGCCCGCATCCGGTGACTTTCCGCTTGAAATGGGGGGCGATCCTCCCCATCGTGGGATCGATTCACGACCACCCATGAGACCAGCCCTCCTTCTGATCGCCAGCCTCTTGCTCTTCTCCGCCGGATCCCTTTCGGCCCAGACGGCGGTCGTGCCTTCGGCCTCTTCGAAACCGAAGCCCGAGATCGCCCCGAAATGGCGCTGCCACTACAAGCGCAAAGACCTCAGCTTCTGCAAGGTTTTCCCCAATTTCTCGCGCCGTCACGACATCTGTGATCCCACCCTGCTCGGCCACATCGAATGGTGCCGGGAGGACGTGACCATCACCGAGCGCTCCGAGTGCGGCAATTACGAGACCTACGAGGCCGTCACCATCACCTACCGCGAGGTCTACGAGAACGGGGCCTGGGGCAAAAAGTTCCAGAAGACCTACCGCAAGGAACCCAACATCGTGACCCCGGCTCTGCTCGCCAAGGGATCCGTGAAGTGACCCAACCCTGTCAGGTGGCGGACCAGACCCTCTCCGGTCGGCGGCCCGGCGAATCCTCGCGATGGAGTTCGACCTCACCGGTGGCGAATACCTCGCCCGGGCCTACAAGCTCCTCGCCGGGCTCGTCACGCCCCGTCCCATCGCCTGGGTGACGACGCAGGATGAAGAGGGCCGCGTCAATGCCGCTCCCTTCAGCTTTTTCAATCTCCTCGGCACCGAGCCGCCCATGCTGGGCTTCGCCCCCGGCGACCGCGCCCCCGGCATCCCCAAGGACACCGCCCGCAACATCCGCCGCAGCCGCGAATTTGTCGTGAATCTCGTCGACGAGGCCTGTGCCGGGGCGATGAACCTGACCTCGTCCGACGTCGGTCCCGACATCAGCGAGATCGAGCTCGCCGGGCTCCACACCGCCCCGAGCCGAATCGTGAAAGCCCCCCGCATCGTCGAGGCTCCCGTCGCGCTGGAGTGCACCGAGTGGGCGACCTTGGAGATGGGCGAAAATCGGCTCGTCGTCGGGCTCATCCACCACGTGCATGTCCGCGATGGCATCCTCGACCCGCAGACTCTTCTTGTGAATCCGGAGGCCTTCGCGCCGATCGGCCGGATGGAGGTGCCCTCGGGCTACTGCCGCACCCACGATCGCTTCGACATGCCGCGTCCGGGATGAAGGGCGGGAGTTGAAAGACCGGGCCTGCCCGCCCCGTATCCGGGAAAATGCCATTGCGGCGCGCCGGGAAGCGTCGTAAGCACTGGCTTTTGCCCTGATTCCGATTTTCCTGCCATGTCCTCGTCCAGCGTTCCCGAAAAACACCTTTATTTCATGGGCATCTGCGGCACCGCGATGGGTTCCGTCGCCGCCGCCTTCCGCGATGCGGGTTATCGCGTGACCGGCTCCGACATGCAGGTCTACGATCCGATGAAGTCCTTCCTCGAAGGGCGCGGCATTTCCATTCTCGACGGTTACCAGGCGGAAAATCTTCCCGATGATGTCGATCTGTTTGTCATCGGCAACGCCCAGAGCCGAGGCAATCCGGAGGTCGAGGAAGTGCTGCGTCGCAAGCTCCACTATGTCTCGATGCCCGAGCTGCTGCGCGAACAGGTGCTGCGCGGCAAACGCAATCTCGTCGTCACGGGCACGCACGGCAAGACCACGACCTCGTCCCTCCTCGCCTGGATCCTCGAAGCGGCGGGGCGGAATCCGAATT
>JALRFZ010000562.1 GCA_023253615.1 Verrucomicrobiales bacterium
CATGCAAGCGCAAGCAGACACGGCCCAAAACGCCCCGGCACCCGCACCCGCACCCGCACCCGCACCCGCACCCGCACCCGCACCCGCACCCGCACCCGCACCCGCCGCCACTCCGGCTCCGGCTCCGGCTCCGGCTCCGGCGACACCCGCAGCGACGGAGGCTCCGGCTCCGGCCGCCCCCGCGATCGAGGCCCCCGAGGCACCGGCAACTCCCGCCGCCCCGGCCGCGGACACCCCCGTCTCCCTGCCCGCGCCCGGCGACGTGGAAAAAGCCGTGGAAACGGCGGTGGAGTCGATCAAACCCACCTCTCCCGCGGATACCGCTCCTGCCGAGGCCGCGGCGGAAAAAGCCGGCGGCGTTTCCTCAAACTGGGTTTTCCTGCTCGGACTCGGTCTGCTCGCACTTTTCGTCGTCTACTTCGCGGCCGAAAAGGCGAGGATGAAGCGCATCATCGGCACGGTTCTCTCCATCGCGGTGGCCGCGCTCTGCATCCTTCTCTACGAGAAACTCGGGATGGAGAAAGGGATCGAGCTCCAAGGCGGTATCTCCATGGAGATCAAGATCCAGCCGAAGGAGGGGCAGGAAGTCTCCCCCAGCGCCCAGCAGCAGGCCATCGGCGTGCTCACCAAGCGTCTCAACGACCTCGGCACCGCCGACGTCCTCATCGCCCCCTCCGGCACCGACGGCATCTTCCTGCAGATGCCCGGCATCGGTCAGGAAAAGCTGGAGGAAGTGCAGGACACTCTTGAAAAAGTCGCCGAACTCACCTTCTCCATCCTCCACCCTCAGAGCCAGTTCCTCGCCATGCAGGTCGCCAACGGCGCCGAGGTCGTGCCCGGCTACGAGGCCCTCGCCTACGCCGAGGAGAAGGACAAGGAGGGCAACGTCCTCCCCACCCGTTACGGGCTCGTGAAGATCAAGCGCGACATGGAGGGCGCCAACGTCGCCAGCGCCGGCTATTTCTACGGTGACAAGGGCGATTCCATCAGCGTCTCCTTCACCGGCGACGGCTCGAAGATCATGGGACCGCTGACGATGGAAAACCAGGGACAACCCCTCGCCATCATCCTCGACAATGTGATTCTCTCCTCCCCGGTCATCCAGGAGCCCTTCTCCGACGGCTGCTCCATCACCGGCAGCTTCACCCAGGCCGAGGCCCTCGCCCTTGCCTCCGCCCTCGAAAACCCCCTCGGCAACCCGATCGAGATCGAATACTCGAACTACATCTCCCCCACCATGGGCAAAGCCTCCGTGAAACAGGGCGTCCTTTCGGGTATCTGGGGTCTCGGCATCGTCCTCCTTTTCCTGATGCTTTACTATCGCTTCGCCGGCCTCGTCGCCATGATCGGCCTCGCCTCCTGCCTCGCCATCATCTTCGGCACCATGGCCCTCTTCCAGTTCACCCTGACCTTGCCCGGTATCGCGGGCATCATCCTCTCCATCGGCATGGCGGTCGATGCGAACGTCCTCATTTACGAGCGGCTGAGGGAGGAGACGGCCGCAGGCAAGTCGATCAAGACGGCGATCGAGGCCGCCTACGAGCGCGCCCTCTCCGCGATCCTGGATTCAAACATCACCTCCCTCCTGACCGCGATCATCCTTTACTACATCGCCGACGGCACCGTGAAGGGATTCGCCGTCACCCTCGTCATCGGCATCTTCGCCACCCTCTTTTCAGCCCTGATCGTGACGAGGGTCTGCTTCGCCTGGGTGATGGACGCGAAGTTCTTCACCAAGCTCACCTTCCTCGACTTCATCCCCAAAAAGACCTTCGACTTCCTCGCGATGGGGCGGCGGTCGCTGATCTTTTCCGCGGTCCTCATGCTGGTATCCCTCGTCGTCGTCCCGGCCATGGATCCCCGGGGCGTCGATCTCAAGGGTGGTGACGCCCTGACCATCCGCACCGAAGACACGGCGGTGACGAAGGATCGCATCATCGAGTCGATCAAGAAACTCGACCTCGGGGCCAATCCCATCGTGCAGGAGCAGCGGCCCGTCGGCGAGGAAGGCGAGTTCTTCCTCGTCCGTTCTCCGGAAAACACCGCCGAAAGGATCCTCGAGACCCTCGAAGCGGATCTCGGCATCTCGATCGACGACGCCACCGTCAGTTCCGTCGGGTCCGCCGTCGGCGAATCGATGCTCTGGACTTCCGTCCTCGCCCTCGTCCTCGGCATGCTTGCCATCCTTGCCTACGTCACCATCCGGTATGAATTCGCCTTCGCCCTGGGCACCATCGCGGCGCTCGTCCACGACGTCGTCGTCGCCTTCGGGATCGCCACCCTCCTCGGACAGGAGCTCAACCTCATCACCGTCGGCGCGCTGCTCACCATCGCGGGCTATTCGGTGAACGACACCATCGTCATCTTCGATCGCGTCCGCGAAGGGCTTCAGACAAAGCGGGGCGAGGTGAAGGACATCATGAACTACGCGCTGAACGTCACCCTCGGCCGCACCATCCTCACCAGCACCACGACGATCTTCACCGTCGTCGTCCTCCTCCTCTTCGGTGGCCCCGCGCTGCGTGGATTCTCCGTCTTCCTCCTCATCGGCATGATTTCCGGGATCTACTCGACCCTCTACATCGCCGCCCCCATCACCCTCTGGTGGGCGAAGAAGACGGGCACCAACCTCCGCCGCGCCGTTCTCGACACCGAGCAATCGAAGATCGAAGGCGTCACGCCGAGCCAGGCGTGAGGCCGGGGGTCACGTCTGGAGACCACCACTACCCGCGTGTGCGGCGTTTTCCGCCCCGCGGTGGTGACGGCCACATCGCCACCCTCCTGCCGGCGGAACTCTCTTTCGCCCGAAACCACCACAAGAAGAGAAAATCCGGCGGTTCCCCCCCCGGGTTCACTCCCACTCGATGCTTGCAGGCGGCTTGGTCGAGATGTCGTAGAGGACGCGATTGATGCCGGGCACCTCGTTGAGGATGCGATTGGAGGCCTCGGCGAGGAGTTCGTAGGGCAGGTGCACCCACTCGGCGGTCATGGCATCCTCGCTGGTGACGGCGCGGAGGCTGAGGGCGTACTCGTAGCTTCGCTCGTC
Organism: Verrucomicrobiales bacterium; assembly: GCA_023253615.1. Lineage (GTDB taxonomy): Bacteria > Verrucomicrobiota > Verrucomicrobiia > Verrucomicrobiales > DEV007 > Arctic95D-9. Next base: position 3,047 of record JALRFZ010000562.1, read on the forward strand.
GCCTTTGACGCCCACGGTCTTCACGGGAATGATCGCGGCGTAGGCCTGCCAGACACTGTCATACCAATGCCGCTGGCGCAAGATGTCGATGTAGATTTTGTCCGCCTTGCGGATGATCTCAAGCTTCTCCACGGTGACTTCGCCAGGGCAGCGCACGGCGAGACCGGGGCCGGGGAAAGGGTGACGACCGACGACGCGCTCAGGCAGGCCGAGGACACGACCGAGCTCACGCACCTCGTCTTTGAACAGGGTATCGAGAGGCTCGATGACGCGACCTTCTTTCTTCAGCGCCATGATGCGGTCGACCCGGTTGTGGTGCGTCTTGATCGTGGAGGCGATGGAGCCGCTCGTGGCGCTCTCGATCACGTCGGGATAGAGCGTCCCCTGGGCGAGCAGCTCGACGTCGTCGCCGACCGCATCAAAGAAGACCTCGACAAAAAGACGGCCGATGATTCGCCGCTTTTCCTCGGGATCGCTGACACCTTTCAGGGCGCTGAGGAAACGCTCGGACGCGTCGATCGTCTCGATCTCGATCCCGACTTCGGCAAAGAGCGATTGCACCTCGGCGGCTTCGTTTTCGCGGAGCAGGCCGGTATCGACGAAGATGTTCCGCGTATCGACGCCCGCCTCATGGATGAGCGCGGCGAGCACGGAGGAATCGACGCCGCCGGAGACACCGCAGACGACCTTGCGTCCCGCCACCTCGGCCTGGACGCGCGCGACCAGTTCATCCTTGAAGGAAGCGATCTTGAATTTGGGCAGGTCCTTGGCGAGGGCGAGGAAGTTCTTGAGGATATCGACGCCTTCCTTGGTGTGCGAAACCTCGGGGTGGAATTGGATGCCTTGGAAAAGGGCGTTCCATTTCAGCGCGACGGGGATGCCATCGAGGTTCCGGCCCGTCACCTCGCAGCCCTCGGGGAGGATGCTGACGGTGTCGGAATGGCTCATCCAGATCTGCGAATGGCCTTTCAAACCATTGAAAATGCTGTCGACCCCGGCTTCGATCATCAGGGTGGCGGGACCGTATTCGCGCGTGTTCCCGGGCGCGACTTCGCCGCCGAACTTGCGGTTGAGCAACTGCATCCCGTAGCAGACTCCGAGAACGGGCACGCCCAAGGAGACGAGGTAATCGAAATCGATGTCCGGCGCACCGGGTTCGCGGGTCGAGCGCGGGCCGCCCGAAAGGATCACGGCCGCCGGCGATCCGGTCTCGCGCAATTCCTCCGGCTGATACAGCTTCGAAAAGTAGCCGAGCTCACGGATCCGGCGCACGATGAGCTGGGTGTATTGCGAGCCGAAATCGATGACGGCGATGGGATGGTCCATGAGAGTTGCCCTGCGGGAGGTGAAAGGTGCGAAAGTGAAAGGTAAAAGTAGAAGCGGCGTCCCGCCGCTTTCCGGTCGTGGCACGGACAATGCCGCTCAGCTCGCGGGCTGGTAGTTCACCGGCTCTTCGGTGATGGTGATGTCGTGGGCATGGCTCTCGCGGAGGCCGCCGCTGGTGATGCGGACGAAGGTGGCCCGCTGTCGCAGTTCCTCGAGATTCCCGGCACCGACGTAGCCCATCCCGCTGCGGAGACCGCCAAGGAGCTGGAAGACGGTGTCGGCGAGAGGTCCACGATAGGGCACCCGCGCCTCGACGCCCTCGGCGACGAGTTTACCGGAGGAATTCTGGCCATAGCGGTCGCCCGAGCCCTTGCGCATCGCCTTGAGCGACCCCATGCCGCGATATTCCTTCCAAGTGCGGCCTTGGTAATGGACGGTCTCGCCGGGACTCTCGCGGCAACCGGCGAGGAGCGAGCCGAGCATGACGACATCAGCTCCGGCGGCCATCGCCTTCACGAGGTCGCCGGAGTAGCGGATCCCGCCGTCGGCGATGAGAGGCACGCCATTTTCCCGGCAGACCGAAGCCACATTCTGGATCGCGGTGAACTGTGGCACGCCGACCCCGGCGATGACACGGGTGGTGCAGATCGATCCGGGACCGACTCCGACTTTCACGGCGGCGGCTCCGGCGGAAATGAGATCACGGGCTCCCTCGGCGGTGACGACATTGCCGGCGACGACGGGGGTGGAAAATTCACTGCGGAGCCGCTCGATGACCGAGAGGACCCGCTCGGTATGGCCCGTCGCGGCATCGATGAAGACGGCATCAGCCCCGGCTTCGATCACGCCGCGGGCGCGGTCGAAACAATCTTCCCCCACCCCGATCGCGGCACCGACGCGGAGGCGTCCCCCCGCGTCTTTGGCGGAGTTGAGGAAACGGTCGCGCTTCTCGATATCCTGTGCGGTGATGAGCCCGGCGAGGCGACCGTCGGCATCGACGAGGGGGAGTTTCTCGATGCGATTCTGGTAAAGGAGACGGTGGGCGTCCTCCAGCTTCGTGTCGACCGGGGCGGTGACGAGGCGCTCGCGCGGTGTCATCACGGCGGACACTGGGGCGGAGTCGTCCTCGACATACCAGATGTCGCGGCTCGTCACCATGCCGACGAGAACCCGGTTCCCGTCGATCACGGGGAACCCGTTCACCCCTTTCTCCTGCATGATCTGCTGGAGCCGGGCGAGGGAGATGTCGGCGGTGATGGTGAAAGGATCGACAATGACGGTATTCTCCGAGCGTTTCACCTTTGCGACCATGTCGGCCTGCTCGCCGATGGGCATGTTCCGGTGGATGACGCCGAGCCCGCCTTCGCGGGCGAGAGCGATGGCAAGCCCGTCCTCGGTGACGGTATCCATCGCCGACGAAATGATCGGGATGTTGAGCGGTATCCCGGCGGTGACCCGCGTGGAAACATCGACCTCGGCAGGCAGCACGCCGCTGCGCTGCGGGATCAGAAGAACGTCGTCGAAGCTAAGACCAAGAGGTAGATCACCCATGGATAACCTTTGGTAGGGAGGTCTTTCCGGTCAAGCGAAAGTTTCGGCCACGAGCCCCTCTTTCGCCTGATTTTCCAGCCCTCCCCGCCCCGCTCCGGGAACCCGGTGGCGGTCAACGCTTCGGCTTGTATTTGGTCGTCGCGAGGATGCGATCGGTCTCGCCGTCGGAGAGGGATTCGGCGGAGAAAAAGACGGTGGCTTTGGCCTTTTTGCTCTTCTTTTTGGGTTTCAGGCGGATTTCGTAGTCCTCCTCGGCGCCGACCGTGAGTTCTTCGGTCGTGTAGAGCCCGCTCAGCACCGCAGCCGTGATGTTCGCACCTGCACCGGTGTAATATCCGAGCTTGAACTTGGGGGCGCTCGGACTGCCCTTCAGGACGAAGGGCTCGACGCCGTTCCCGTCGTTGGCGATCCCGAGATGATAGAACATTTTCCGAGAGGTGGTCTTCACCGTCATTTTCTGCGAAGCTCCCGTGGCATCGAGGATGTTCTCACCGATGCGGTCACCGGAATCGGGAATGATCGAAAGATCGGGACGGGTGCGGCGGACCGGGAAGAACAAAACCCGGCCGTTTCCGCCGTCGCCGACGATGAGCCGTCCCGCGTTGTCCAGACCGACTCCGCCGGGGAGATTCAGCTCCGCATCACCCAGGTCCGCGTCATTAGAGTCAAAATCACGCTGTCCATAGACCGCGTCGGCAGGCACTTCACCGGAGAGATCCGTGGCGTTTTCGAAGACGAGAACACGGTGATTCCCCTGGTCGGCGACGATGAGAGTTCCCTCGTCATCGATGGCGAGGTGTTGGGGGAAAGCGAACTCCGTCTGCGACAGGCCGCTCGCCATGGCCGTGAAATTCGCTTGGCCGATGACGCGGTCGGCGAGCGCTCCGTCGCTGAGAGACGCGGCGTTTTCCCACACGAGGATTCGGTGGGTGGCATAGCTCGAGACAAAAAGCGTGCCCTCACTATCGACCGCGAGTCCTCCTGGATAATGGAGGATCTGCTGCGAAGTCATGAACGAGGGCGGACCATAGGCAGCCTGACCCAGAAGGATGTCCGCGTCCGCTCCGTCCGATTTCGCGGCCGGATTCAGATGAATGAGGACGCGGGCGTTGTCTCCGTCGCCGATGTAAAGATTGCCGGCCGCATCAAAATCGAGGGCCGAAGGCCGGTTCAGCTGATCCGGATCCGTGCCCGAAACCGATGTGGACAAGTCGGGCTGACCCAGAACCAGGTTCGCCGCGGCACCTGTCGTGATCGTCGCAGCATTGGGAAAGCGGAGGATGCGATGATTGCCGGTATCGGCCACCCAGAGATTTCCCCCGGAATCGATGGCGACATCAAAAGGTTCGCGCATCGCCGTCGCGCTGACGCCGGGCGTGTTCATTAAAAACGCGCTTTGTCCCAGCACGAGCTCTGCGGCGGCACCATTCGCGAGGGAATCCGCCGACGCGTAGCGGAGGACGCGGTGATTGAAATGGTCCGCGACAAACACTTTGCCGGTCGCGGGATCGACACACACCCCCTGCGGATCGGCCACGTGGGTCGCGGCCGAGCTGGATCCGGTCGAGACAAAGTCGGGCCGGCCGAGGACGAGATCGGCGAATCCCGGGAAGCCCCATACCGTGCCGGCATGAACAGACGGGGTCGGTAGGATCAGGCCGGTGAAGGCGAAAAGGATCAGGGCGGATTGCAGGCACATCTTTTTCATGTTTTGAGAGGAATCGTTCTGCAAAGCGACGAATCGGCTTGAAGAGAGATTCACAATTTACGAGGCTTCCATAAAAAGTTCCATTCGAAAGCAGTCCAAGAAGAACCTTCCATCGATCCCGCAAGCCCGTATCGTGTCCCCCAATGAAGCCCACCCTGCTTCCTTTTTGCCGGCTCTTGGGCGGCCTTTTCAGCCTCCCTCTCGCGGCCGCCGACTTTTACGTGAGCCCTGGCGGAAATAATGCCAATCCCGGCTCGCTTGACTCGCCGTGGCGCACCATCCAGCACGCGGCCGAAACCGTGTCGGCGGGTTCGGCCGTTTTCATCCGGGGCGGCGTCTATTCCGAAAAAGTCGGGATCTACGTCTCGGGAAATGCGACCGTGGGTCCCATCGTCTTCAAGGCGTATCCCGGCGAAGAGCCGATCATCGATGGCACGGGACTGCCATTTGATCCGGTGAACTCCAACGCGCTCATTTCCATCTACGATCAGAGCCACCTCCGCATTGAGGGCCTCACCCTGCGGAATCTGAAAACCGCGACCCGCTATCTCGTGCCCATCGGCATCCTCGTCGAAAACGAATCCCACCACATCGAACTCGTCGACAACGTCATCCACGACATCGAGACGAACTACAACGGACTCGACGGCGGCGACGCCCATGGCATCGCCATCTTCGGATCGGCCGCAACACCGCTCAGCGACGTTCTCATCGCCGGAAACGAACTCTTTGATCTGAAGCTAGGCTCGAGCGAAGCCCTCGTCCTCAATGGCAACGTGACCGACTTCGAAGTGAGGGAAAACGTCGTGCGCGATTGCAACAACATCGGGATCGACTTCATCGGCTACGAAGGCACCGCACCCACCCCCGCCCTCGACCGGGCGCGCGACGGGATCTGCCGGAACAATCTCGTCTACAACATCGACAGCTCCTTCAATCCCGCCTACAGCGGCAACTTCGTCACCGGCGGAGGCGACACCAGCGCGGGCGGGATCTACGTCGACGGCGGCGCCCGCATCCTCATCGAAGGCAACGTCGTCCATCATTGCAACATCGGTATCGAGCTCGCGAGCGAACACGCCGGACGCACCACCGAAGAGATCACGGTGAGGAACAACCTGCTCTATCACAACACCATCGGCGGGCTTTTTCTCGGAGGTTATGACACGCAACGCGGTTCGACCCGACAGTGTCTGGTCACGAACAATACCCTCTTTGAAAACGACACGAACCAGGATGGCAACGGCGAGATCTACCTACAGTTCGATGTCCGCGATTGCACCTTCCGGAACAACCTGCTCAAGAGCAACAGCCAGGGTCTCTTGATCGGCAATCCCTACACGCAGAACTCGGGGAACCTCGTCGATCACCAGCTCTTCTTCGCTCCGGGAGGCGCGCAGGAGTGGCAGTGGAAAAACGTCTTTTATACCGCCCTCACAGGCTATCGCAGCGGATCGGGGAACGATGCCGCGAGCCTCCTTCTCGATCCCCTTTTCACCGACACGGCGAAACACGACTTCCGCCTTGCCTCCGGTTCCCCCGGACGCAACGCCGCCGATCCCGCCTTCATCGGCGCGATCGGCGAGACCGATCTCCACGGTGCGTCGCGGGTGAACGAGGCCCGCGTCGATCACGGCGCGATCGAATACCGGGCGGCAGCGACCGATGCCGCTCTCGCGATCGGTGGCGACGCTCCCGGTTTCGGCACCGTTGTCTGGCGTCGCGATGGACCGGCCGTGCGTGATTTCGAAATCAGCCACACCGGCACCGAGGCTTTCCGCCCGGTGCGATTCGCCTTCGAAGGAACAGGCGCCTCCGCCTTCCGGCTCGAGCGATCCTTCGCCCGACTCGGCCCCGGCCAAACCCGCCTCGTGCGCGTGAGTTTCTCACCCGATGCCGTGGGCGCCTACACCGCCGATCTCGTGATCCAAGGGGCTTTTGCCACAGACCATGAACTCCGCCTTTCCCTCACCGGCGCGGCGATCGCGCCCGACCAGTTGCCCGATGAACGCGCCGGACTCAGCCCGTCCGCTCCGGTCGGGAACGATGTCTATCAAACGAACGGTCTCGGCCAAACCGTCGTCTTGAGCATGAAACGCCGCAAAGTCTCCGCGTGGTTCCGCGCCGAGAATGATGGAGCTCTCGCCGACGACCTGCGGCTCTCCGGCTCCCGCGGCGATCGCTGGGTGAAGGTCAGCTATTTCCGCAGCGATGCGCAGGGGCGGCGCAACGTCTCAGCGTCTCTCTTCGCCGGCACGGATCTCCTCTCCCTCGCTCCGGGGGCAGGTCAAAGCGATGAATGTCGTCTTGCCAAATCCCACCGCGCCGAAGGACGGAAGCTGCGACGCAGCTACGCCGTCACCGTCATGTCCGCGACCGCGCCGCAGTGGAGCGATCGTGCCATCGTGGGCGTCGTCGCGAAGTGAAGAATCGAACCGATGGCTTGGGAAATCCTCGCGCTGCTTTTTTTGGCCGGTCTC
>JALRFZ010000059.1 GCA_023253615.1 Verrucomicrobiales bacterium
CCGAAGCCACGGCGGTGGCTTCGTGCCGCGAGAGGCCGGACTAATACAAAGTTCCTGCCCGCCGCTAAAGGCGTCTGTTCGGAAGTCCGGCCGGGATGAGTTTAGGGAAGATAATAGCAGAACTGCTAGCTGGGGACTATACTTACATTCGCATCAGCTGATTAACCGCGGTTGCTGGCACAGGCTTAGTATGGGTTTTTCGACCAATTACTGATACTTATGATTAGTCTATTTTAATTACAGTATCGGCGGACTACTGGCCTCGGATTCCCCCCGAGGACTTCAGGCCGAGAGCTCCGCAGGTTCTCATCCGAGGCCTCCAGGACTCCCTCCCGAGGACTTCAGGCCGAGAGCTCCGCAGGTCCTTTCGTCCGAGGCCTCCGTAAGGACTCCCTCCGACTGTCAAGTCTTCGTTCGTCCTCAGTCGTCCTTTCGTCCCCGTCCCCCTGGAGGGGGGAAGGCCTCGGGCCAGTAGTCCGCCGATACTCAAAAGTAGTCGTACGAATCTCTATTTAACATAAACGGAAGCTTGTCATAGCTCTAAGGTAAGGAATTTGCCCACAAGCAAGTTCTTAAAGATAGTGTATCCCACCCCATTGTCGTTATAATACCAATTTGATATATTGTATTCCAGCGTCACATTCGTGAAGGTCTGGTCCGACCGAATGTCCCTTCTGCGTCTTTACCATTATTCCTAAACTGTCTTAAATTATATAGGTAATCTTATTGTACCAAGAGTTAGCCCATACTTAGTCCATGTAAGCCAAAGGCGTAAGCGGCGCAAAGAAGAGCGTAAGCTCCTTCTCCTTATCCTTCTCCTTAGATAGGACGAAAGGACGAAAGGACCTGCGGAGCTCTCGGCCTGAAGTCCTCGGGATCGACTACGGCTCCGCCCGCATCGGGGTGGCGGTCAGTGATGATCTCGGCTTTCTCGCCCATCCGCTCGAAACCGTGCCCGGCGGCGACTCGGAAAAGGCGGCCGCCCGCATTGCCGAACTCGTGCGTCTCCGACGCATCGAACATCTCATCGTCGGTCTGCCGCTGCATCGCAACGGCGAGGAAGGCGCCGCGGTCGGACGCGTCCGTGAGTTCGTGAAGATCCTGCGTCCACTCCTCCCCGAGGCGCTCGCCATTCACGAGGTCGACGAGCACCGCACCACCGTCAGCGCGATGGAAAAACTCCACGCTGCCGGCCGCAACGCGAAGAACTCGAAGGGCATCATCGACATGGCCGCCGCCGTCGAGATCCTGCAAAGCTGGCTCGATGCGAGGGCCGGGATGGTTTGAGCCCTCATTCCGCGATCTTCCCGAGGCTTTTCAAGACGAAGAGATACTGCATCGCGATCTCGTCGAGCTCCTTGTAGCGGCCGGAGGCACCGCCATGGCCGGTCTCGAAGGCCGTGCGCAGCAGCGGGGGCGTGGCACCGGTGTTGTGGACTCGCAGTTTCGCGACCCATTTCGCGGCTTCCCAGTAGGGCACACGGTGGTCGTTCCATCCGGCGAGGACGAAGATGGGCGGATAGGCCTGCGCCCTGACATTGTCATAAGGCGAGTAGGCGCGGATGCGGTCGAAGACCTCGCGCGTCGAGGCGGGATCGCCCCATTCGTCGTATTCGCCGGTCGTCAGCGGCAGGCTCGCGTCGAGCATGGTGTTGAGCACGTCAACAAAGGGCACGTTGGCGATGAAGGCCCCGAAGAGGTCGGGGCGACGGTTCAGGACCGCTCCCGCGAGGAGACCTCCAGCGCTCGCGCCGCTGCCGCCGAGTGTTTTTCTGGAGGCATACCCTTCGGCGACGAGGTGCTCGGCGCAGGCGATGTAGTCGGTGAAGGTCGTCTCTTTCCGCGCGAGTTTGCCCGCTTCATACCAGGGCCGCCCGAACTCGCCGCCTCCGCGGATCTGGGCGATCGCGAATCCGACGCCGCGATCGACGAGACTGAAGACATTGCTGTCGAACCACGGGTCGCTCGCCATGCCGTAGGCCCCGTAGCCATCGAGGAGGATGCCGCCACTGCCATCGCGGGGATGATCGGCCGCGAGCAACAGCCAGATCGGGATCTTCGTGCCATCGGACGCCGTCGCGAAGGTGCGCTCCACGCGATACTTCGACGGATCATAGCCGGGCGGAGGTGTCTTTTCCTTGAGAATGCGGATCTCCGCCGTCCCGAGATCGACCTCGGCGACGGTGTAGGGATGGAGCATCGTCTCGTAGCTGAAACGCTGCGCCTTGGCATGATATTCGGGTGAGGGTTCGCCCGAGATCCACCCCCCTTCGGTCGGCGAGGTGACCCATTTCGTGGTGCCTTTGTCAGGATCGAGCAGGAAAAAGCCCGGCACGCCGCCGTTCCTCGCGCCGATCACGACGTGGGTGGCGAAGGCGTCGATCGACTCGTAGGCGATGGCCTCTTCACCGGGCAAAACCTCGACCCACGATTCGCGGACGGGACGATCGAGGGGAGCGCGGAAGATCCGGCCGTTCACGGCACCTTCGTTCGAGAGGATGAACCACTCATCGCCACAATCGGCGTAGGAGGTGCGGATACCCTCCTTGCGCGGGAGAAAGACCTCGACGTCAGCCTCGCCCGAGAGAGGAAGACGCGAGGTTTCGCTGGTGTCCTTCGACGACGAGGTGATGATGAGAAATCGTCCGCTCTTCGTGGAATCGATGGAGACGCTGAAACGCGGATCCGGTTCTTCGAAAACCAGCTTCGCCTCCTCCGTCTTCGCCCCGAGGACATGACGCATGACGCGCCAGGGGCGGTCGGTCTCATCACCGAGCGTGTAAAAGAGCGTGCGGTTGTCGCGACCCCAGACCGGTGCCTCGTCGAACATCGCCCCTTCGATCTCATCCGGTAGAATTTCCCCCGTGGCGAGGTCGCGCATCCGGATCGTGTAGAGATCGGTGCCGTCGTGGTTTTCTTTCCACGCATAAAGCCGTCCATCCGGCGAGACCGCGCCGCCACCGAAGGAAAAGGCCGCATCGCCCGCGGCGCGTTCGTTCAGGTCGATTACGATCACCTCCTCACCCGGTGCCGCCGGAGCGAGGAGGGCGGCGGGCGCGTCGGACCGCCATGGTTTCCGGCAGACCAGCGGATGATCCTTTCCCGCGACCTCGCGACTGTAGTAGACCCAGTCGCCCTTGCGATAGGGAACGCTGGTGTCCTCCTCGATGATCCGCGCCTTCATCTCCGCCACCAGCGTCTCGCGGAGCGTCTGCATTGGCGCGAGGTAGCTTTCAAACCACGCGTTCTCCGACTCGAGGTAGGTTTTCACCGCCGGATCCTCGCGATCCCGCAGCCAGAAATAGTCATCGGTCCAGGCGAAGTCGTGGACCTGGAGCGGATGCGGACGTTTTTCGGCGAGAGGCGGTTCGGCGGCGGACATGGGGGAGGAAGGAAGAGAAACGGCGAATCCCAAAACAAGGAGGGACGAGGAAACCGGGATCGGGCGACCGAGGGGATGCGGATTCATGGGCGCCGTTACGATAGCATGAAAAAGGATGGGACTCACCGGGAGCCGTAACGCGCAGAGACACCGGAGCGACCTCACCCCAACGTCGCAATCCCCTGATTGATCCGCTTGGGCGTTTTGCCCTGGGATTGCAGAAAGAGGCGGTAATTGATTGTGAATTTTTCGCGTTCAGGATGCGGATGGCTGGTTTTCTTCTCGACGTTTGGGCACCGGGGGGGGCCGGGGGGACAGGTTACCCATCACGGGGACCGGGGGGGACAGGTTACCCATCACAAATATCCTCGGGCTTGGATACGATGCCCGCCCGGATCGACTGCCTCGCTGCGCCATCGGCGGGTAGATCTCTTCACAGCAACCAATAGGAGCAACCAAGTAACAGTTTAGCCGATTACGAGGGTGTTTCGTTAGGTTTTGGTTGGGTTTTTCGTGTTTCCTTATTTTTCGTGCTGGTATTTTGTCAATAGCAGGCGTATATTAACGCCTGCTTTCGCAAGACTTTCCATTCACAACCCATA
>JALRFZ010000658.1 GCA_023253615.1 Verrucomicrobiales bacterium
TGGCTCGTACTTTGCGGGCCCTGGCAAGGGCTTTGTGTACCCGCTGCCGTTGGGTGTATAGAGATTTACTAGCTCGCTATGACCGACGGAAACCTCGGCGGCCCAGCCGGTATTCACACCCTAGTTTCTTCACAATGGCCGCCGGGGTCCCGTTGCCCGATCGCCCCTTCCCGCCCCCCCGCAAGCTCTCCGAGGAGGAGGTGATGTCCGAAGTCCGCGAGCTTTCCGCCCGTGGCGTGCGCATCACCGCCGTGGAAATCTACAAGAGGCTCAGGAAAGCCGACCTCCACCACGCGATCGAAAAAATGGGCGGGTATCCCGAGGTGAGGTCCAGACTGGGGATCGGGAAACCCGCCCCCGTCCGCATGGAGATGCCCCACACCCGCGAGCAAGTGATCGAGGCGATGCAGCGGCGGGCCGCCGCCGGCAAACCCTACACCGTCCCCTCCCTTCGAGAAGGAGCCGATGCCGACCCCGACCTGCTGCGATCGGCCAGATACCATTACCCGAAATGGCTCGATCTCCTCGCTGATGCGGGTCTCGAGCCCATCCACCACGCCAAACCAAGGGCCCTGCAGCGCCGCGAGAAGATGCTCGAGGCCCTGCGGCGGCGTCATGAGGCCGGAGATCCGCTCGACCGACCCGCCATGCTGGCTGCCGACGACACCCGGTCGCTCTATCGGAAGGCGAGCCTTCTTTTCAAAGGGTGGGACAAGGCTCTCGAGGCCGCCGGACTGCCCGTGCCCGCCGAAACCCTGCGCGGCTCGCGGCTCCGGTCGGAATTGATCGAGGCCATCCGCACGCGACATCGCGAGGGCCTGCCACTGGACCGGACCCGGGTGAACAACGACCCGGGCGGAGCCGATCTTTACCGCCAGGCCAAACGAACTTTCCTATCGTGGAAAAAAGCCCTTCTTGCCGCCGGGCTCGAGTGGCCGCCCCCGGGGCCTGCCAAGCCGGAGAAGCCGGTACGGGAAAAGGTGGTGAAAGAAAAAAAGGCGCGCGCCGGGAGACCAAAAAAGGAGAAGCCGGGCAAGATCCGCGCATCCAAGCCTCCCCGTGGCCCGAAGGCGAAGCGGGCCTTGACCGAAGAGGAACGCGCCGCCCGGGGAGCGGATCTCGAACAGCGCCGGCAGGCCGTGATCGAAGCAATCCGCGAACGACACCGCAACCAACGCCCGCTCTACCTCCGCGGCATCCGGCGCGAGCCCGAGGCCATCGAACTCTACGACGAGGCCCGCCGCTGTTTCCATACCTGGAAGGCCGCCCTCGCCGCCGCCGGTTGCAAACCCGAGCCGCTCCCGCCCTTGCCGAAATCCAAGATCGTCGAGGAGCTCGAAGCCGCCTACCCGATCGATCCCGAATGGCTCGCCAAAGTCGAGGAGATGACGGCGCCCCTGATGCTGCGACAGGAGGAGATCGAGACGAAATGGTCGCGCAAGGAAGAAGAGGTCCGGAAAGAGCTCGATGAGGATATCGACATCGATTTCGACGCCGAGACTCCCCTGCCCATGCCACCGTTGAGTGCAGGCATGCCGAAAGGCTGGCGGATTCCCAAAAAGGTCGAGAAACAACGCACCACTCCCTCCAAGGCCGAGCGTCGGAAAAAGCGGAAAAAGGGCCGGCGATAATCGCGTCTTATACCGAATCCCCGCGTTGCTCCGCTCCCGCGATCCGGTTCAGAAAGAGGCTGCCGGCTCCGCCGAGGACAATCCGCGATTCCGTGACCATCGTCGCCACCACCGGCGACGACGCGCGGAACCACCCCGCCACCCCCATCGCCAGCAGCCCGAGCACCGCGGAGACCCAGCCCAGCGTGACCGCCCCCACCACCAGCAGCAGCGCACCGACCGCCAGCATCGACCAGGTCAGCGCCACCGCCACGGAATGATCGTCGCGGTGTTTTCGGCACAGCCCCATTTCCACCACCGGTCGACGACCGTACCAGGTCCCTGGCAGACGCGGATGACGCGGCATCACCGCCCGCACCCCGCAGGCCGACCGCCCGCATTTCACACAGGCCCCCGTCGGCAGGACCGCTCCATGTTCCAGGATGATCTCGCTCCCGCTGACAAAAAGCATCGGCACCGGAGCAGGCAACGAGTCGGACGGCGCCGCCGCCGGCTCCTGCGGGACGGGCACGATCACCTTCACTTGGGCGGAGGGCACCGGAGCGGGTGCGGATTCCATTCGGGATTCGGCAGGAGGATTCATCCCTTTCAAAAAAGCACGGCCCGTGCCAGAGTCGAGCCGTCCCGCGTGATAAAAACGATCCTTTTCCCGCCTTCGGGTGACTCGTTCCGGTCCCGGAGGTCCCTCACACACCTCCGCCGCCCCCCCCTCGTCCGATCGACCTGCATCCGCCACCGCGTATCGAGAGGGCGCTTCACGAGGCTTGCTTTCACGGGTGAAAGCAGCGACGATACCCCCTCCCGATTGCGCGCATGCCCTTCCTTTTCCGGGCTCCGGGACGTATCCTCTTCATGAACCGTTTTTTCCGTGCCGTCCTGCCTCTCGTCGTCCTCGGCGGGTGCGGCTATCTGGCCTGGTGGTTCATCTCGAACCGGCCCGAGACCCCGACGATCGAGGCACCTCCCGCCGTCGTCCGCGTCGAAGGCACCAAGCTGCAGCGTCAGACCTATCCGGTCCGCGTCCGTTCCCAGGGTACCGTGCAGCCCCGCACCCGCAGCACCCTCCTCCCCGAAGTCGCCGCCAAGATCCTCGGGATCAGCCCCTCCTTTCGACCCGGCGGGTTTTTCAAGGCCGGCGAGATGCTCCTGAAACTCGATCCCATCGATTACGAAACCGCCCTCGTCGTCGCCAAAGCCAGCCTTGCCGAAGCCGAGGTCGTGCTCGCCGAAGAGAGCGCCCGGGCGGCCCAGGCGAGGGAGAACTGGCGTGCCCTCGGCAAGACCGGCGAGCCCGGAGCCCTCGCCCTGCGCCTCCCCCAGGTCGCCAAGGCCGAAGCCGATGTCGCCGCCGCGCAGGCCCGGATCGCCCAGGCGGAGCGCGATCTCGGGCGCACCGTGATCCGCGCCCCCTACGACGGACAGGTGCTGGAGCAGCTCGTCGACGTGGGGCAGTTCGTGAACGAGGGCACCGCCCTCGGCCAGATCTTCGCCGTCGATTACGTCGAGATCCGCCTGCCTTTGCCCGAGCGGGAAATGCGCTTTCTTTCCCTGCCGGAACGTTACCGCGATGGCGCGACCACCACGGGCGGCGCCCCCGTGACGCTGCACTCGGTCGTCGGCGGCGCCCCCGCCTCCTGGGATGGTTTCCTCGTCCGCGTCGAGGGCGCGATCGATGAATCGACCCGCCAGATCACCGCCGTCGCCCAGGTGAACGATCCCTATGCCAAACGTGGCGACGGCCACCCCCCCCTGCGCATCGGCCAATTCCTCGAGGCCGAGATCGAAGGGCAGGTCCTCGCCGACGTGTTTGTCATCCCGCGGCGTGCCATGCGGGCGGGGAACGAGATCCTCCTCATCACGCCCGAAAACAAACTCCGGCGTGTCACCGTCGATCCCATCATCGCCGACACCGAAAAGATCATCGTCTCCGCCGACAGCGGCACACCGCCCCACGAGGGAGACGTTTTGTGTCTCACCCCCATTCCCTTCGCCGCCGAAGGTGCCACCGTGCTGCCCCTGATCGACGGCGTCATGGAGACCACCGGCGCCCCCGGTCCCGGTGCCGGACGCAGTGATGGCGACGGCAAGGGCAAGGGGAACGACAGGGGAAAAGCCCCCGTCCCTCCCGATACCAAAGCCGCGGCCGCGCCCGGCGAGACGCCCCGTTCCTCCTGATCCCGTCATGATCGCCTGGTTCGCCCGGAATGGCGTCGCCGCCAACCTGTTGATGCTCGCCGTGATGGTGGCGGGCATCTGGACGCTCGCGAACGACAAGATCCCGCTCGAGGTCTTCCAGGATGTGCCTTCACGGATCATCTCCGTGAACGTCCCCTACCCCGGCTCCTCTCCCGACGAGACCGAGGAGACCATCTTGCTGAAAATCGAGGAAGCCCTCCAGCCCGTCGGCGGCATCAAACACATCAACTCCACCGCCGGCAGCAGCGGGGGCACCGTCCTCATCGAAGTGAACGAAGGCGAGGACCCGCGCCAGGTCATGGACGACGTGAAGATCCGCGTCGATTCCATCCCGAATTTCCCCGCCCTCGCGGAAAAGCCCATCATCCAGCTCGACGATTCCTTTCATTCCGTCATCACCGTCATCCTCAGCGCCGACATGGGCGAGCGGGATCTGAAGAGGCTCGCCGAGCAGACCCGCGACGAGCTCGCCGCCCTGCCCGGTATTTCCCATGCCGAGATCGCCGGCGTGCGGAAGGAAGAAATCGCCATCGAGATCCCCGAGGCGACCCTGCGCAAACACAATCTCAGCCTCGCCACCATCAGCCAGGCGATCCGGCAGTCCGCCATCGACCTGCCCGCCGGCGTCGTCCAGACCGAAGCGGGCGACGTCTCCATCCGCACCCGCGGCCGCGCCTACACCGGCGAGGACTACGCCCGCGTCCCCGTGCTGACCCGGCCCGACGGATCGAAGCTCACCCTCGGCGAGATCGCCAAGATCCTCGACGGCTTCACCGAGAACCCCCTCGTCGTGAAACTCAACGGACATCCCTGCGTGATGATCACGGTGATGCGCGAGGGCAACCAGAATGCCATCACCATCGGCGAGCGCGTGAAGGCCTACATCGAATCCTCCAACGGCACCCTGCCCGACGGCGTGCGGCTCGATTACATGAACGACCGGTCGAAAATCGTCAAAGGCCGCATCGACCTCCTCCGCCAGAACGCCCAGAGCAGTCTCATCCTCGTCTTCCTCTGCGTCGGCCTGTTCCTGCGCCTCGAAGCCGTCATCTGGGTCGGCATCGGGATGATCACGAGCTTCCTCGGAGCCTTCGCCCTGATGCCCTATCTCGACATCACCATCAATCTCTCCTCGCTGATGGGTTTCATCCTCGTGCTCGGCATCGTCATCGACGACGCCATCGTCATCAGCGAGAGCTGCGATTCCTACCGGCAGCGCGGGCTCAACGCCCTCGATGCCGCCATCCAGGGGACGAAACGCATGGCCGTGCCCATCACCTTCGGCGTCCTCACCACCGTGATGGCCTTCCTCCCCATGGCCTTCGACTCGTCGGACTGGGGCAGCATGTTCCGCCCCATCGCCATCGTCTTCATCATCGTGATGCTCATCGCCCTCGTCGAGACGAAGCTCATCCTCCCGAGCCACCTCGCCACCCCCTTCCTCGGGCGCGCCGGAGATCTCCTCGGTCCCGTGCACCGCTTTTCCGGACGGGGCCTGCAGTGGTTCATCGACCGCGCCTACCGCCCCGCCATCGCCTTCTCCGTGCGCCACACCTACCTGATGCTCTCGCTCATGTTCGGCGGACTCGTCGTCCTGCTCGGCATCTATTTCGGGGGCCGCATCCAGACCACCTATTTCCCCCGCGTCGCCAGCGAGCGCATCGAGTGCCGGCTCACCATGCTCGATGGCACGCCCTTCGAGATCACCGACGCGCAGATCGCCCGCATCTACGAGATCGCCGAGCAGATGCGGAAGGATTATTCCAGCCCCGACGGTCGCAGCGTCATCAAACACATCGTTTCCTCGTCAGGCGCCAGCGTTTCCAGCCGTGGCTTTTCCAGCACCTCCGGTACCCACGTCGGCGGCGTCGTGATGGAGACCTTCGGACCCGAAGAGCGCAGCATGGAGGTGAACACCGTCGACATGGCCAACGACTGGCGCCAGCGCATCGGCCCCATCGTCGGGGCCGAGGAGATCACCTTCCGCGCCGAGATCATGCGCGGCGGCGATCCCATCGACATCCAGATCACCGGCACCGATCCCGACGAGCTCCTCGGCATCTCCTCGAAGATCAAGGAAAAGCTCTCCACCTATCCCGCCCTCTTCGACATCAACGACACCCTCGATTCCGGACGCAACGAGATCCAGCTCCGCCTCAAGCCCGAAGCCCGCCAGCTCGGCATCACCGTGAACGATCTCGCCTCGCAGGTGCGGCAATCCTTCTACGGCGACGAGGTCCAGCGCATCCAGCGCGGGCGCAACGAGGTGAAGGTGATGCTGCGGCTCCCCCGCGACGAGCGCCGGAATCTCGCCACCCTCGAAACGATGCGCGTCCGCACCGCCTCGGGGCTCGAGATTCCCTTCAGCGCCGTCGCCGAGGCGGAAGTGGTGAAAAGCTTCACCAGCATCAAACGCGTCGACCGCCGCCGCGCCCTCAACATCACCGCCGACGCCGACAAGAAAACCACCGACGTCGAGGCCCTCCGCACCGAGCTCGCCGTCTATCTCGACGACCTCCTCTCCACCCATCCCCACATCCGCTGGACCTTCGAAGGCGAGGCCCGCATGGAGGCCGAGAGCGGATCGCGCATGCTCGTCTCCGTCCTCCTCATCCTCGGAGGCATGTATGCCCTCATGGCGATCCCCTTCCGCAGCTACACCCAGCCCCTCATCGTCCTCCTCGTCGTCCCCTTCGGCATGGTCGGGGCCGTGCTCGGCCACCTCTTCCACGGGCTGCCGCTCAGCATCATGTCGCTCTTCGGCATCCTCGGCGTCTGCGGCGTCGTCGTGAACGACACCCTCGTCCTCGTCGACGAGATCAACGACCTCCGCGCCAACGGCATGCCGCTGCGCGAAGCCGTGCAGCAGGGCGGAAGAAACCGTTTCCGCGCCATCTTCCTCACCCAGATCACGACCTTCTTCGGCCTCGTCCCGCTCATCTTCAGCGGCACCTGGCTCTCCGAGCTCATCCCCTTCTTCTTCAGCACCGGCGCGCAGAGCACCCACGCCCAGTTCCTCGTGCCCGTCTCCGTCGCGATGGGGTATGGATCGCTCTTCGCCACCGTCATCACCCTTTTCCTCGTACCCCTCACCTACCTCGCCATGGCCGATCTTTCCCGCCTCATCAGCGACGGCTGGCGCGGCTACCGCGAGGCCTGGCTCGGCAAGGCGGGCGGAGGAGAAGTGCCGGCGCCCGGCGTGGCGGAGACGAAAGCGTGACCGACCGCCGCAATCATGTCGAAAGCGATTTCCGTTTCGGTCGCCCTGCCGGCCCTGTTCCTCACCTCCTGCAACAGCGAGAAGTGGTTCGACGAACGCATGGCCGGGGCCCACAGCCTCTCCCCCTCGGCCATCGCCGCCTTCCTCTTTGGCGGAGGTTTTGTCAGCGAGGATCTCACCTGCGTCAGCGCCGGCGTCCTCGTCTCGAAAGGGTCCCTTTCCTACTGGCTCGCAGCCCTCGCCTGCACCCTCGGGGTCTGGGTGAGCGATTCGCTGATTTATTTTTGGGGATTGTTAGGACGCCGGGGCCTCCTCGACCGCGCCCCGCTCCGCTGGATCGTGAAACGTGAACAGATCGAGCGCGGCGCCGGACTCTTCGAGCGCCACGGCGCGAAGGTGCTCATCCTCTCGCGCTTCATGCCCGGCTCGCGCGTGCCCATCTACCTCGCCGCCGGCCTCCTCCATTATCCCTTTCCGCGCTTCGCCGCCTGGATGGGCCTCGCCGCCGCACTCTGGGCCCCCGTGATGGTCTGGCTTGCCCTGAAACCGGGGAATGCCCTCCTCGGCTGGCTCGGGCGCTACGAGAAGTTCGCCTGGATCGCCATGCCGGCGGTCGTGCTCGTCATCTGGCTCGGGATGAGACTCTTTGAAAAGATCGTCGCCCGCCGCGGCGAACGGCTCCTCGGCGAGACTCCCGCCGAAGACCCGACAGGGTCAAGTGAGTGACACGACCCTGTCTCGTCCGTCGATCAAGCCATCTCGCTCAGCTTCACCGGGCGCCCCTCGCGGGCCGACTTGTCGCAGGCGAAAAGGACGCGGAAAGACTCCAGCGATTCGGCGATGCTGGTGCGCGGCATGTCCTCGCCGCGATCGAGCGCGTCGAAGAAGGCCTGGAATTGATCCTTGTAGGGATGGTCCGCGACATCGCCCGAGTCGGCCAGCGCCACGGGCAGCTCCGTCCATTTTTTGTCGCGCAGGGCGAGTTTGGAGGAATAGAGTTTGTTATCGAGCAGGCTGCCCTCGCTGCCGACGAGGTGGGTGTGGAAGTAGTAGGGCTGGAGACAGTCGATCACCGAAGCGACCTTGCCGACGCTGCCGTTCTTGAACTTCAGCAGGGCCACCGTCGTCGTCTTGTATTCGTACTTCCGGAAGATCTCGTGCTTCGACTGCGTCTCGTAGGCGCTCACCTCCTCGACCTCGTTGCCCATGCAGAGAAGCAGGGCATCGAGCGCGTGACATCCGGCCGAGAGCAGGCTGCTGCCGCCGTTTTCGAGCGTCGTGTTCCAGCGGTATTGGCCATACCAGGGACCGATGCCGTGGTAATAATCGACCTCGCCGTAGTGGATCTCGCCGATCATGCCGCTGTCGAGCAGCTTGCTCGTGGTGAGAAACTGGCTGATGAAACGGATCTCGAAACAGACGCACGCACGCACGCCGGCCGCCTTCACCGCCGCGGCGATGGCGCTGCAATCCTCCCAGCTCAGGGCCATGGGTTTTTCGAGAATGATGTGTTTGCCCGCCTTCGCCGCCGCCTCGGCCTGGGCACGGTGCTGTGCCGGATAACTCGTGATCGAGACCACGTCGATGTCCGAGGCGAGCATCTCGTCGAGATCCGAGTAGGTCTTGATCGGGCTGCCGTGCCGCGCCGAGACCTCCGCGTCGTCGAGAGGACGCGAGGAATAGACCGCCGTCACGGTGCCCTGGGAAGTTCCGTTGATCGCGTCCGCGTGGGCCGTCGCCGCCCAGCCGTATCCGATGATGCCTACCTTGTATGCCATGCCCGCATTGAACCGAAGACCACGGCGCGGGGCAATGGAAATTTTCGGCATGGATGCGGGAGGGGTTGTGGAAATCGCGCCACCTCTTTGCGGTGATCTTGCCACTCGCTATCTCCATGCCAGCTGGACTTCGAGTCGGTCCGGGTGATTGAAAGATAAGACGGCGATGGTAGCCCTACCTTTGTCCGTCTTGCCCTCGATTCGGATCCCGCTCCACGAAAAATGCTCTTCCCATCGGTCGATGCGCGGATTGAAAAGAGGGGCCATGACCTCGGTTTGCGGATCGATCCCGGCAAGGTTCGGGCCCGTCCGCAAATTGCAATCGATACAGGCAAGCGCCAGATTGTCCGGATCGTCGCTGCCTCCATGCTGGCGTGCCCGAACATGCTCAATTTGGAGCTTTGCAAACGGGGATTGTTCCTGCCTTAATCGGCAATATTCGCAACAATCGCCCGCCCGTTCCCGCACCATGCTGCGAATCGCACGATCCATCTCCCTTGTGGATCAGGAAGCCAGCTTCCGCCTCACCCCCGCGCAGAGGACAGACAAGAATTGGTTCGCCCTGGCATACCCTTCATACTCCGCCCGTTCGTCATCGGTGAGCGTTCCCTCACTGGCGCGGTCGGCCAGCCACTCGAGCCGTCCTTGCAAGGCTTCATCTGCATGGTAACCCACGATCTTTTCCGCCTGATCCGGAGTCAGGAGATCGAAAATCGGATCGACTCCGCGCCGAAAGGCCCTTGAAACGATATCGCTGTCCATGGAGGGGATTTTAACGGATTACCCCATCCCTGGCAAGATCCGACGTGATCTACCCCTCCCCCTCAAGACGCCCCTTCGTTCAACTCGAACGACATCCCCACAAACCCGCCGCCGCTGAACTCGCCGCCGAGACGGCGGGGCAGGCGGAATTCGGGGAAAAGCAACGGCTCGCCCGAGAGACTTTCACGTCCGCGCCACCACATCACGATCCAGCCGATCAGGCCGATCATGGCGAGTCCACCGAGGATGACGACGAAGGTCAGGACAAAGGAGAGCATCTTGCTCGTCTCGTCGATGAAGATCCCGGGCACATACTCGCGCAGCAGCTCGGGCGCATCCGCCGAGGCCATCATCTCGTGCACCGACGAGGCGGAGACGAGCGATTGGTGATCCGGATTCTCCTTCTCCATGAGGCGGCTCAGCCAGTAGATCTGGATGCTAAGCTCGATCGCCATTTTCTCGACCTGGTCGGGCGCGAGATCGGCCACGGCCCCCTCGCGGAGACAGTTCTGGAGGATGCGGTCGAAGACCGACTTGGGCAGGGCACCCCGGATCGATTCATTGTAGACGAGCTCGGTCAGATCCGGCTTTTCGCGGTAGTAGAGCATCAACACGGTCGGCTCGTCGGAGAACCACTTCCGGTGCAGTGCCTGGATGTCGACGCCCTCGGGGATGGTCTGGTTGTCGCCGATCACCATCACATAGATGCGCAGTTTCGACTCGTCCGCATGGAATTCGAGGAAACGCATGATGTCATTCGACTTCTGCTCGGTGAGGAGGCGCTGCGGATCGACGAGATACTCGACGGGAGCATGGGCGAAATAGAGATCGGCGAGATCGCCTTCGAGCGGCGGGAGGGGCTCGTAGGCCTCCACCTCGACGATCTCCTCGGGCACGTCGAAGGTGCCGTCGGGATTTTCCTTCACACGCTGCAGCGAAGGATCGGAGCCCGTGCCGTCGCCGGCCGGCCCGTAGAACTGCGCCGGACCCGGCGTCGCGCCGGTGGTGGCGGCGACACCCGCTCCCGGCAGGGGACGCCCCGGCGCGGGTGGCCCGACAAATTCAATTCCGGCATCGGCGAGCGACCCCGCCGGGGCTGCTTCGCCGGTGGCCCCGGGTTGATCCCCTGCGGCCGTGGCATCGGGGATGAGGCTCTTCGGCCAGAGTCCGCCGCCGAGGAAATAAGCGCCCGACTCCTCGCCCGACTCCCACTCGGGGAGGTCGAACCGCGCGGCCGACGCCGAGCCCAGCGGCATGGCCACGGCCAGAGTGAAGGCGGCGATTCGTTTCATCGGATCAGTGGATGGGGGGGGAAGGCGGCGCCGGCTACGGCGGAGTCACGCCGTCTTCCGTGGCTCCCCCGGGCTTTCACCGGGTGCCGGGGGATTTTTCAGATACTGGTTCGGGCTCAAATGGGGCGGCAGGTCGAGCACGTTTTTGTATTGTCCTGTCAGGGTCGCGTGGATCTGCTCGCGGGTGAGCTTGCGCAGCTTGCGCCCCTGCTTGTCGAGGACCTTGCCGATCTTCAGGAAAATGCGCTCGATCGCCTCGCCATACTCGGCGTTGACGAGGTTGGGACGGGCGGCGTTGAGGGCACGGTAGGCGTCTTCCTCGGTAATGAGCGTCTCGGCGAAATATCCCAGCGAGACGCCGATCTGCTTCGTGTTCAGATCCATCACCACGAGGACGCCGTTCTCGTTCGGACGGGCGAACTCGGCCCCGCGGACCTGCCCGTGATTGAGCAACCAGAAGCCCAGTTCGCTGATCTTGAGACTGGCGGGCAGTGTCCCGAGATAGGCACAGAAGAGCATCTGGGGGAACTTGGACTCGAGGAAATCCAGGGTCTCGCCGAGCTCGTCGCGCTCGTGCTTGCGGAGACAATGCGCCGCATCATGGACACGGTGAAGGAGCACCTGGTTCGAGCCACAGGTCATCGCCGCCTCCACCTCACTGTAGCCGCACGAGTAACAACTCGCGGCTTCGTGATCCACGGGACGCTGGCATCGGGGACACTTCATGGGGAGGAGGTGAAATAAGGGGCAATTTTGAGCTTTGCCGAAATTATCAGATTTTCAAGATTATAAAGAATTCTTAGAGAAGTCAAGTACCAGGCGGTTTTGGGTGAAGAAATTGTCAAATTTGAGAAGTCGCCGCAAGGGAAAGGATGCCGGCCGTTTTAATAGCATTTGCAACCACAGGAAGGTGCAAGGCGAAAGTAGTGGAGCGCTTCAGCGCGCCTGTCGCGCCTGCGGTGGGACTCCCGATCTTCCCCGTGGAAAACTCGAACTTCCCGCCGGCTGAAGCCGCTGACTACGTTTCCAAAAATGCCGCCGCGCGCCTCAAATGGGCCCCGCGCTTCTTTGCATCCATCTTCCCGAGCGTTTTCACCATCATTCCGAGCCGATGCTGGCTGCGGAAGAAATCGACATGGCGGTCGATGAAACTCCAGAACAGCCCGTCCCAGATCGCTTCCCACGGCCCGCTCTGATAATCCGACATCTTGCGCAGGTAGTTCGATCCCGAAAAATACGGCTTCGTCGTGAAGATCCCTCCATCGGCGAATTGGCTCATCCCAAAGACATTCGGTACCATCACCCAATCGTAGGCGTCGATGAAGAGCTCCATGAACCAATCGTTCACCTGCACCGGATCGATTCCACAGAGCATGGTGAAGTTTCCCAACACCATGAGCCGCTCGATGTGGTGGGCGTAACCCGTCTCCAGCACCCGGCCCACGACGAGGTCGATCGGCGCGATGCCCGTCTTCGCCGTCCAGAAGCCCTCCGGCAGGTCTCGATCATGTCCGAAAAAATTCGAAGTCCGCATCTCCACCCCGTGACGCCGGTACATCTGATACATGAACTCGCGCCACCCCACGATCTGGCGCACAAATCCCTCGAGCGAGGCGATCGGCACCTCGTTCGCCGCCGCGAACTCCATCGTGCGATCGATGATCTGCCGCGGCGTGAGGAGGCCGATATTCAGCACCGGCGTGAGAACGCTGTGAAACAGGACACGCTCGCGCTCCGAGAGGGCATCCTCCCAGGGACCGAATCCCGCGAGCCGCCATTCGAGAAAGGCATCGAGCCAAGCCGCCGCGTCCTCATGAGTCACCGGATAAACAAAAGGCGCGATGCTGCCCGGATAATCGGCGAAACGCCCGGCGACGTACGCCGACGCCTCATCGACTTCCGTCCGGTGCGGGGCGCGCGGCTCGGCCGGCACGACCAAGCCTTTCTTCGGCATGCCTTTCCGGTTCTCGTCGTCGTAGCTCCAGCGCCCGCCGAGCGGTCCGCCCTGCCGATCGAGCAGCAACTCCATGCGTTTCCGCTGCGCCTCGTAGAAGGCGGCCATGAAGGGCTTTTTCCGTGAATCGAAATGGCGATCGGCCCATTCGCACGGAGTCAGGAACATCGGCGTATCGACCACCTCCAGCTTCACCCCGCTCGACGATGCGAAACGACGCAGCCTCTTTTCGAGCAAAAAATCACAGGGCTCGCAGGTGACGATCCTCGAAAAACCCAACTCGCGA
>JALRFZ010000070.1 GCA_023253615.1 Verrucomicrobiales bacterium
GGCGACACCCTCACCCTCGATGGCGGGATGCCGCGATCCCTCTCCGAGCTTTACCGGCGGGACGCTCCCGCCGATCTGCAGGAGCGGCATTTCCCGCTCGGGCTGGAGAACGATTTCGCCCTCGCCCAGCTCGACTGGCTCCGAGCCATCGAGCGCTGCGTCCAGCCCGAATGCAGCGGAGCCGAAGGCCTCCGCGATCTCGCCTGCGCCTACGCCATCGTCGAATCGGCGAAGGCCGGACGCGAAGTGAACATCAGCGAAATCGAATCGGGGGAACTGCGATCCTATCAAATTCCCATCGATCAACGCTTCGGCCTGACTCCCTGAACTCCACCACTCCACCACTCCACCACTCCACCACTCCACCACTCCACCACTCCACCACTCCACGTGACCCGTGACCCGTGACCCCTCTCCCATGACCCACCGCATCATCACCCTCGGCCTCCACCACGACCACGTCTGGAGCAACCTCGAAGAACTCGCCGCGACCGGCCGCGCCGAACTCGTCGGAGCCGCCGACGCCGATGCGGAATTGCTCGCCAAATACCGCGACCGCTTCTCCGGGGAAACCACGGCATCCTACGACGATCTGCTTTCCCGCGACGGGCTCACCGCCGCCTACATTTTCGGCAGCAACAAACTCAGCGAGGATCTCACGGTGCAGGCCTGCGAGCGCGGGCTCCACTGTCTCGTTGAAAAACCCATGGCCGCGACGCTCGCAGGCGCGGAGCGCATGCTCGCCGCGGCCCGGGAGAACGGGGTGCGCCTCATGATCAACTGGCCCTTCACCTGGTGGCCGCAGCTCCGCCACGGCATCTACATGGCCCAGGCCGGGGAGCTCGGCCGGATCTGGCAGGTACGCTACCGCGCCGCCCACCAGGGGCCGGTCGAGCTCGGTTGCTCGCGGCAGTTCTGCGAATGGCTCTACGACGCGGAACTCAACGGAGCCGGTGCGCTGATGGATTACTGCTGCTATGGCGCGGTGCTCGCGGATGTTTTGTTAGGGCGACCCGAAGCCGTTACCGGTCTGCGGGTCCGCACGGGATTGAAACCCACGCTTTCCATCGAGGACAACGCCATCCTCGTGCTGAAGTATCCCGACGCCCTCGCCACGACCGAGGCAAGCTGGACCCAGATCGGCCATCTCACCAGCTACAGCACGACGATCTACGGCAGCACCGGCACGGTGCACATCGAGCCCGGTCATGAAGGCCGCATCCTCCACGCCACCGCGGAGCATCCCGACGGGATCATCCTGACCGTGCCCCCGCAGCCCGACCACTTGCGGAATGCGAGCCTCCACTTCCTCGCCGCGATCGAGGATACCTCCCTGGCGATCCATCCCCTCTGTGACGCCGACCACGGCTGCAACGCCCAGTGGATCCTCGAAGAAGGCATCCGCGCGACCGCTTGATCCTGCGACCCCGCGATCCTCCGTCCCTGCGACTCCGTCAAGGGGCCGATCACTCCGCACCTTGACCGAGCCGTGACTCCAGATCCTTGACCCGCTTCAGAAGATTCCCGAGCTGCTTCACGCGCATCGCATCACGTCGATCTTCCTTCAAGGTGCGCGCCGGATAACCGAAGTAGGTCCCCCCCGGCTCGTCGATCGAGGAGATAACGCCGCTGCGCCCGCCGAAGGTGACGCGGTCCGCGATGGTGAGATGGCCCGCCACGCCACACTGCGCCGCGAGCACCACGTAATCACCGATCCGCGTGCTGCCCGAGATGCCCGTCTGCGCGACGATGATGCAGTGTTTCCCGATGAGGCAGTTGTGCCCGATCTGCACCTGGTTGTCGATTTTCGTGCCTTCGCCGATCACCGTCTCGCCAAAGCGCGCCCGGTCGATCGTGGTCGAGGCCCCAATCTCCACATCGTCGCCGATCCGGACGATCCCGAGCTGCTCGATCTTGCGGTGGCGTCCCTCGACAAATTCGAAACCAAAGCCATCCGCCCCGACGACGACACCGGGATGGAGGATGACACGGTCACCGACAAGACAGCCCTGACAAATCGTCACGTTCGGTCCGATCGCACAGTCCTCCCCGATCACGGCACCTTCGCCGACGACGGCACCCGCTCCGATGCGGGTCCCTTTCCCAATCCGTGCACCGCGCTGCACCGAGGCATTTGGTCCGATCGATACCACCGGATCCACCGTCGCCTCCGGATCGACGTAGGCTGCCGGGGAAATCCCCGCGACAAAGGGCGGCGGCAGGGTACCGTAGGCCCGCACGATCTGGTCGAACGCGAGGATCGGATTCGCCACCGCGACGAGGGCACCGGCGTGATCCGCCTTCACTTCGCCCTCCGCCGGCACGAGCACCAGACCCGCCCGTGTCCGCTCGAGCTGCTCACGGTATTTGGCGTTTCCGAAAAAGCTGACACACGAGGCATCAGCCTGATCGAGCGCCGCGAAGTTCGTCAGTTCGCGCGTCTCGTCTCCGCGGAGGAGACGCCCCTCCACCATTGCCGTGATGGCACCGACCGTGGTTTTCATCTTGAGGAATCCGGGAAACAAAAAAGAGGTTCCGGTGCCAGACCAAGAACCCCTTTTTTCAATTCAGGCGGAACAATCTCAGTTCGTCGAGGTCGTCGCCGGCGCACCCGCGTTCAGGGCGGCAATGACATCGGTGGTGAGATCTTTCACGTTCGCCGAGGTGTAGAGAATCGCCTTGTTGGCCTTGGGAAGGAAGGACTTGTCGAAGACGAGGTCGAGCCCCTGGGCCTGCACGATGCCATCGACGGTCTTTTTGATCTCGTCCACGAGCGTGGCTTCCATCTCCTGGCGGGCGGTCATGACCTCCGCCGAGGCCTTTCGCTGGGCGTCCGAGATTTCCTTGCCCTTGGCATTGCGCTCCTGGAAGAGG
The DNA here is from genome assembly GCA_023253615.1 of Verrucomicrobiales bacterium. Taxonomy (GTDB): domain Bacteria; phylum Verrucomicrobiota; class Verrucomicrobiia; order Verrucomicrobiales; family DEV007; genus Arctic95D-9. The sequence continues at coordinate 2,875 of JALRFZ010000070.1, forward strand.
GCCTGGAGCTTCTCGAGAGCCTCCTTGCGCTTCGACTCGGCGAGGGAAGTGTCCTTGTAGACGGCGTCGAGCTCCGCCATCTGGTTCGTCATCTGCTGATAGGCGGCCTGGCGCTCGTCGAGATTCTTGCGCTTCTCGTCGGCGAGATCGTTGATCTCCTTCACCTGGATCTCGGTCTTGTAGTACTTGTTGAGCGCCTCCTGCATGTCGACGACGGCGATCTTGATGGGCGCGTCCTGGGCGGAGACGGAAGCGCCCGCGAACGGCAGGACAAGGGCGGCGAGAAGGATGGGCAGGTGGCGTTTCATGGGGTTCGGTTCGGAAAGGGCTTTCAATCGGACGAAAAAGGCCGGAGCATCTTTGTTGCCGCCCGGCCCTTGTTCAAACGCGGCGGAGCCGTGGTTTCTTAGAAATTCTCCACGGCTCCTGCTCGGGATCAGAAGGTCGCACCCATCGTGAACTGGAAGCGGCCGCCATCGTCGTCGTTGAACGTGTCGGTCTGGAGCGGGAAGGCGTAGTCGAGACGGACCGGAGCGCTGCCGAGCACAAAGAGGCGGAGGCCGATACCCCAGTCGGAGTTCATGCCGCCCTCGATCGAACCGACCGGACCATCGCTGACTTCACCCACATCGTAGAAGGTGGCGAAACGGATCTTCTCAACCACGGGGATCGATGCCTCGATCGTTCCATACCAGGAGGTGTTGCCTCCGAGGACCTCGCCACTGACCGGATCGCGCGGACCCACGTCGCGGAAGTCGAAACCACGGAGGGTGTTCGCGCCACCGAGGAAGTGGCGCGTGAAGATGTGGTCGCCATTGGCCGACTGGTTGAACTCCCCGTTCAGGCTGAGGATGATGTCGTAGGGCAGGGTGAAGTATTGCGCGGCGGTGACCGTGGCGATGGTGTCATCGACGTCGCCGCCGAGACCGGCGAACTCAAAGCCGGCCGACACCTTGTTCCCTTCGCGGGGCAGGAAGACGTTGTCGCGGGTGTCGCGGACGATGCTGGCACCGAGCGAGCTCTTGAAGAAGTCTCCCTCCTCGGCCTGGAAGGCGGGGGAGGCGTTGGCGTCGGCGTCGATCTCGATCTGCTCGGCGCGGTAATCACCCACGATGTAGGTGAATTCCCCGACCGACTTGCGCAGCGAGAGGGCCGCACCGTAGTTGGTCTGGTCGAACTGGTCGCTCAGGAAGAGAAGATCGCGGTAATAGAGCTCCGTGGTGAAGGCGAGACGCTGGCCGAAGAGCCAGGGCTCGGTGATCGCAACACTCGCATCGGTGCGCTCGGAACCCGCGCGGACGCTGAAGCGGAAGCGCTGGCCGGCACCGGTGAAACCCGGCCAATCGAAGAGATCGAAGTTCGACTGGGTGATTTCGAAGAAGCCGGTGAGGTTGTCGATCGAGCTGAAGCCCGCGCCGAAGTTGACGGTGCCGGTCGGCTTCTCGACGACGCGGATGAGGAGATCCTTCTCGTCGATGTAGCTCGTGTCGATCGGCATGATCTCGACGTTCGAGAAGTAGTTCATGTTCTCGAGACGGCGCTGGGTGACGTCGGTCTTGGTGGTGTCGTACATCTGACCGGGCTCGAGGGGCAGCTCGCGGCGGATCACGTGATCCTTCGTTTTCTCGTTCCCTTCGATGTGCACCTGACCCACCTTGTAGGCACGGCCCTCGGTGACGTCGAGGACGACCCGGACACTGCCGTTGCCGGCATCATCGAGACGGGGCGTGACACGGGCCTCGGCGTAACCGCGGCGGCCGTACTGGTCGGTGATGAGCTTGATGTCGTCCTTGAGCTTGTTGCCCGCGAAGGAATGTCCGGCCTCGGTCTTGAGGTAGGGAAGGACATCGTTCTGCATGTCGAGGACGGTGATCCCGGTGATCCCGATGGAATCGACCTGGTAGGTCTGGCCTTCCTCGATCGTGAAGATGACATCGACATACTTGGCATCGACGCGCATGCGCGAGACGTTCACGACCCGGGCGTTGAGGTAGCCGTTGTCGCGGTAGAAATCCTCGATGGCCCGGACATCCTGGGCGAGGGTCTCGGGGTCGGTCGAACCGGCCTTGCCGAACATCGTCGTGATGCTCTTCTCCTTCTGCGACATCTGATCCTTTAGACGGGCGGCGGGGAAGGCGGAATTGCCGACGAACTCGATGTTGCGCAGGACGCCCTGACTGCCTTCGTCGATCGAAAAGAGGACCTTGGAGTAACCTTCGGCGGTGGGGGCTCCGATCGAGTAGGTCACGGTTGCCTCGGAGAAGCCCTTCTTGCGATACATCTCCTGGATCTCCTCGCGGGCGGTCTGGAGGACGGATTCGTTGATCGGCTTGTTCACGTCGAGATCCACTTTGCCGGCGAGTTTCGAAGTCTCGATGAGGGTGTTCCCGACGAATTCGACACCACCATAGACGGCGCGGGTCTGGGCCACGACGATGACCTTGACGCCACCGGCCGCCTGCTCGGCAAGGATGCGGACATTCTCGACATCGCCGCTCGCGTAGAGATTCTTCACGTCCTCATCGACCTGGGCCATGGTGAGCTTGTCCCCGACCCGGGTGGACATGTGGGAAAGGAGACGTTCGGGAGCGACCGTCTGGTTGCCGACATATTGAACGTCGATGGACTTGACAATCGCGCCCTCCTGGGCGGCGGAGATTCCCGCCATCAGGGTGAGGCCACAGGCCAGCAACGCAAGGGCGCGGGAAGTGAATCGGTTGCGATCGGTTCTCGGTAAATTCATCGGCAAAATTGAAAAGTGTTTCGTGGCGGTGACGCGGTGTTTGTGCGGACTCCGGGGAGCCCTAAAGAAACCCACTTAGATAGAACCTCACGGCCCTACGTCAAGCTGGATTTTCCTCCGGCACCCAAGCGCAAAGGCAGGAATCGAGCCAACTAAACGACCGATTCCCCTTCCCTGCAATCGATTATCGTAAATCACAGGTCACGCAAGCGAAACCTATCGACTTTTATAATTTTTAGGCTATCTTTATTTTCTGGAAATCTTGATCATCAGGTTATCCTACCCATCCGGTTCCCGTTTCATCCAATCCCTCACTCGTTTCCCCGACCGTGCCCACCGCCCCCTCCAACGACCCGTCGAGCCAGCCCGCACGCGACTTCGAGCAGAGTCTGCGGCCGCCGGACTTCGAGGAATTCTGCGGCCAGGCGAAGGTAAAGGAGCGTCTCATGCTGATGGTCGAGGCGGCGAAGGGCCGGGGTGACGCCCTTGATCACGTCCTCCTCTGCGGTCCGCCCGGCCTCGGCAAGACCACCCTCGCCCACATCCTCGCGCGCGCTTTCGGCACCGAAATCCACCTCACGAGCGGTCCCCAGATTGAGAAAGCCGGCGATCTCGCGGGGATTCTGACGAATTTGCAACACGGCGATTTCCTCTTCATCGACGAAATCCACCGGCTCCACCCCGCCATCGAGGAGTACCTCTATCCGGCGATGGAGGACTACAAGCTCGACATCATCATCGACTCCGGCCCTTCGGCGCGGTCCATCTCGCTCTCCCTCCCCAAATTCACCCTCGTCGGGGCGACGACCAAGGCCGGGATGCTCACCAGGCCGCTCCTTTCCCGCTTCGGGATCACGAACCGGCTCGATTATTATTCGCCGGAGGAACTCGTCATCATCATCCGGCGCTCGGCCTCTCTCCTTGGCGTGCCGATCGAGGATGCGGGAGCCCTCGAGATCGGTGCCCGCAGCCGCGGCACCCCGCGCATCGCCAACGGCCTCCTCCGCTGGGTGCGCGACTACGCCCAGGTCCGCGCCGACAACGTCATCACCCGCGATGTCGCACGGGCCGCCCTCGCCATGCTCGACATCGACGAGGACGGACTCGACGAGATGGACAAACGCATCCTCGAAGCCGTCGTCCACAAATACCATGGCGGCCCCGTCGGGATCAATTCCATCGCCGTGGCCGTCGGGGAGGACGAAGCGACCATCAATGAGGTCTACGAGCCCTACCTGATCCTGAAAGGTTATCTGAAGCGCACCCCGCGCGGACGCACCGCCCTGCCCATCGCCTATTTGAAACTCGGCCTCACTCCACCCGCCGGAGCCGGAGGCGACCAGCCCAGCCTGTTTTAAGTCCACACCGCCGCACCACCCCAGACCCGCCCCGCCATGAGCGAGTTCATCCTGCAAATCGAGAGCCTCCTCGGCGCCTTCTCCGATCCGGAATACCGCTATCTCGCGCTCGAGCCGCTCATCACCTACGGGCTGCTCACCGGCGTGATCCTGGTGGTCGTCGGCTATTTCACGAAAGCGCCGCGGCTCGAGATCGCCGCCATCGTGGTGATCGGCGTGGCCGCCTTCACTTATTTCCCCTACAAGGACGCCCGCACCGCCGCCCAGCCGCGGATGGAGCAAGTCTACAAGATCGACGCGAAACCCCGGGTCGAGGGCTTCGCGAAAAATTCGCTCGAATGGCAGGCGGCTTCCTGGCAGTTCAAACTCCTCGTCGTGTGTGCCATCGCCACGCTCTTGATCGGAGTCCACCGCAACCGGATCGGACTCGGTCTCGCCGCCGCGACCGTCCTCCTCGCCCTCGTCGCCACCAAGAGCGCCATGTGGCTGAACTACCAGGACGCCCTCGCCTACCACCCGAACCTGAAACGCCACGACGCCCCCATCGACCGCCGCACCGGCGGATCTTCGCCCGCGCCCCGGGAGAGGACGCGCGAGCGCACCCCGTCCCCTCCCGTCGCCCAGCCCGTGGCCCCGGCCGCCCAGGCACCCGCTCCGCCAGCCAACAACTCCTCCAGCACCTCGACCCAGCGCCCACCCGCGGCCACGATGTCCTACCAGCCGCCCGTGCTGCAGCCCCTTTCGGCTTCGACACCCCCTTCCTATCCCGCGCCCCACGAGCGCGTCGCACCACCCATGCCTCCGCAATCGCCGCAGCCGCCCCTGACCCGGCAGCAACGGGCCCGCCAGGTGCAGCCCTTGCCTCGCTATTGAGCCGCCGCCGGGCGGAAAGGAGCGGGGTGATGCTGCACACGCCGGCCCTCGACATCATAAAGTTCGAGAGCCGCCTCGCCGCGATCCCAGTCGATCCGCACCATCCCGAAATTGCGCTGGCGCATGTTCGCCTCCCCGACCCGGTGCCGGTTGGGCTCGCCCACCCTGCCGCCGCCCGCGTTCGTGAGCCCGCTCGAAGTCAGCTCGTAGACCGGGAAGCCCGGACTCAGCGCGTCCTCCGTTTTCAATTCCATGATCTCGCCCATGTGGCGGTCGCCGCTCAGGAAAACCACCGGCCCCGTCCCCTTCGCCGCGAGCAGCTTCAACAAACGTTCGCGTTCGCGCGGGAGATTCTCCCAGCATTCCCAACGGTGATCCTGCGGGAGGAACTGGATGCTCGTCATGATCAGACGGAGATCGGCCGGTTTCGCCAGTTCCGCCTCCAGCCAGGCCCACTGCGCTCCACCCAGCATCGTCACCGCCGGATCCGGATTGCGCTCGTAGGGCCCGTGCTCGGAGCGCTGCGGGAGCAGGAGGAGCGGCCCGCGGAAATAGCGCGTATCCAGCATCAGGATCTGGAGGCGTTTTCCCTCGCCCCCATCGTAGAGTCGGCTGTCGTAAATCCCCTCCCGCGTCCGCGAGGGCGAATCCGCCGGAGTCTCGAAGAATTCATCAAAGACCTGCTTCGCTTCCGCCCGCATCGCGAAATCCGCCCCGCCGTCGTTCACCCCGTAATCGTGGTCGTCCCAGACCGCCAGGACCGGACAGGTCGCCTTCAGCTTTTGATAATCCGGGATCGCCGCCAGCTTCGCGTAGGCGGCCCGCATCACCCCCATGTCCTCGGTGTCCGCATAGACATTGTCGCCGAGGAAAAGAAACAACTGCGGCTGCTGCGCCACGATCGCCTCCCAGATCGGCTGCGGTTTATCCTGATCCGCGCACGAGCCCAGGGCGATCCGCGTCACCGGCTCCGCCGCCGGCAGCGACCCGGAGAGTCCCGTCAGCGCGACCACGGAAAACGCCATCCATCCGACCCTCTTGCGTGCCAGACCAGACCCTCCCGGGCCAACGTGCGATTGATTCATGACGCCGAACCAGTCCGCGATCCCCGCGCGACGCAAATACTTTTCGCAATCGGGACGTTTTCCCGTTTATTCGGCAGCCCATGTCCCACTCCGATCTACTCGAAAAGGCGCGCGCCCGGGCCGGCGGCCTGCTGGACGCGGTCAAATCCGCGTCGGGGGAGAGACGCACCGCCCTGACGATCTACAAGGAATTCCTCAAGACGGGACGGAAGGAGATCCGCGAGGCGCACCAGGCCGGCGGCGGCGGTCTCGAGATCGCGGCACGCCGTTCGGGATTGATGGACGTCCTCCTCGGCGATCTCTTCCGCCATTTCCTGGCCGAGACCGGCGCGGCCGAAAAGACCGGGCAGGAGCACCCCGTGACCATCATCGCCAGCGGCGGATACGGCCGCGGCCACCTCAATCCCGCGAGCGACATCGACCTCCAGTTTCTCGTGCCGGGCTCGACCAACAAGCTGCCTCCGGTCGTGGCTGAGCTCGTGCAAAAGGTCTCGATGATGCTCTTCGACCTCGGGCTCGAGGTCAGTTATCCCGTTCGTTCGGTGAAGGAGGCCTGGAAATTCGCCAACAAGGATCACCAGACCAAGACCACCCTGCTCGACGCCCGTTTCGTCAGCGGCGACGCGGCGCTCTTCACCCAGTTCGAGGATTCCTTTTTCGAACACTGCATCCGTGGTCATGAAAAAAGCTACCTCGCCGAGCGCAGCCGCGACATCCGCTCGCGCCACCAGAAATACGGCCGCACCCCGCACCTGCAGGAGCCGAACGTGAAGGAAGGCTGTGGCGGGCTGCGCGATCACCACAACCTCATCTGGGTGCTCTGGGTCCTGCGCAAATCGCGCGACCTCCAGGCCCTCGTCCGCGAAGGCAAGCTCACCGGCATCGCCTACGACGAGATCGAGGAAGCCTTCGGGTTCCTCATGCGCGTGCGCAACGAGCTCCACTACAGCCAGCAGGGGAAACCCGGCGACATCCTCACCCTGCGCCTCCAGGGCGTCGTCGCCACCCATCTCGACGTGCCCGGGACGAACATCCTGCGCCGCAGCGAGAATTTCATGCGCGATTACTACCGCCACACGCGCAATCTCTTCCAGCACGGCACCTCCCTGATGCAGGCCTTCGAGCTCGAGGTCGTCGGCGACGACACCCGCCGCATCCCCGTCTTCAATTTCCTCGCCCGCCAGGCCGCCGTCGAGGAAGCCTTCGACGGATTCTATTCCAAGAACGGGCTCATCTATCCCGAGAGCGAGCGCATCTTCGAGGAGGATCCCTCGCGCATGATGCGCTTCTTCCTCCACTCCCAGCGACGCAACCTCCGCACCAGCCCCGAGATCCGGAAGCTCTTCAAGCTGAACTGGGATCGCATCGACGACGAATTCCGCCGCAGCCGCGCCATCCGCGACACCTTCGAGGAGATCCTGCAGAACCGAGGCCAGGTCGCCCACATCTTCCGGCGCATGCACCGCGTCGGCTTCCTCGGACGCTACCTGCCCGAGTTCGGCCAGCTCACCGACCTCGTCCAGCACGAGTTCTTCCACCGCTACTCCGCCGACGAGCACACCCTCCGCTGCATCGAGATCCTCGACTCCCTCATCCTCACCGAAGATCCGAAGAAGCAGCTCTTCAAACGCATCTTCCAGGACATGGAGGATCCCGTCGCTCTCTACGTCGCCCTCCTCATGCACGACACCGGCCGCGCCGAGAACGTGCGCCATCACGAGGACGCCAGCGCCATCCTCGCCGAGCAGGTCTGCCGCCGCCTCGGCTACCGCGGCGACCGGCTGCGCCTCATCATGTTCCTCGTCGACCACCACCTCACCTTCTGGCGGACCTCGACGACGATGGACATCAGCGATCTCAAGACCATCGCCGGCTTCGCCACCGCGATGAAAAGCACCAGCTGGATGGAGGCCCTCCACCTCTTCACCTACGTCGATTCCAACGGCACCAACGACGAGGCGTGGAATGATTGGAAAGCCTCCCTCATGATGCAGCTCCACCGCCGCACCGCCGCCTATTTCGAGGATCGCGGCAAATACCGGCAGGAGTTCACCCGCCCCCTCGCCGAGACCAAACGCGAAGTCCTCGAAAAAGTGCCCGCCGCCTGGAGCGATGAAGTCGAGGCCCATTTCACCACCCTGCCCGACCGCTACTTCCGCCACCGCGGCGTCTCCAGCATCGTGCGCCACGTCGAGCTCTTTCACCGCTTCTTTGAGAAAGTCAGCCGGCGCGGCAACGACAGCCTCATCCCCGTCCTCGGCTGGGAGGCCCGGCCCAACGAAGGCTACAGCCTCCTCGAAGTCGCCGGGTGGAACCGCCACCACCTCCTCGCCAAAGTCGCCGGAGCCCTCGCCGCGCGGAATCTGAACATCCTCTCCGCCGACCTCTACACCCGCAGCGACGATCTCGTCCTCGACATCTTCCGCGTCTGCACCGCCACCTTCAATCCCGTCACCTCCCCCCGCGAGATCGAGCGCATCGAAAAACTGCTCGAACAGGAATTCGGCGTCGGCGAAAAAGGCGCCGACTTCCGCTCGCTCATCGAAAACCGCGTTTCTCCCTCCATCCTGCGCGAGGAGCCGCCCAATTTCGACATCCCCCAGCGCGTTTATCTTTCCAACGACGATCACGAGACCTCCACCGTCCTCGAGATCCAGGCGCAGGACCGCATCGGTTTGCTCTACGATCTTTTCACCCTCCTCGGCAATCTCGACGCCGAAGTCCTCAACGCCCGCATCAGCACCCAGGCCGGCGCCGCGATCGACCGCTTTTACCTCGTCGATTCGCGGACCGAGACCAAAATCACCGGCAAGGAACGCCTCGCCGAGATCGAAGCCAAAGTCAGCGAGTGCCTCCATTTGACCCGGCCGGAATTGAGCGGGGTTTGAGGGGAGCGTTGCTGAGAGTTTCGCCTTGCCTGGTCCAACGGAGGGCATGCGGGAGCTGGCGCGAAACATAGTTCCCCTCGATTTCCCAAAGAGCCAAATCGGGCAATTGGGGCTTGCTCGATTGGCCCCGAAAAGGGTAAACCATCAGGTCACTCCCCATGAAAACTCCCGCCCTGATCCTAGCCGGTCTTGGCGTCCTCCTCCTCGTCGGGGGCGCCGCCGCGCAAAACAACAGGAAGCCCGCTGCGGCGAATCCGTTCAATCTGTTGAAAAACGCGGATTTTCGCGACGATCTGAAAGGCTGGGACATCGCCAGTTGGAAGCAGACCGGCAAAGCTGCAATCGATCCGAAGGAATCCTTCCGCGGCAAACCCGCCCTGCGGCTCGACAACCGGACGCCCGATCACTCCATGGCGAATCAGATCATCGCGGTGGAACCGAACACCCGCTACCGGATCTCGGCAATGGTGAAGACCAAGGGCATCACCTTCCATGAAAAGGGACGCGATGGAGCCTGCCTCGGCATCCGTGGCACCTACGAAAAATCCGGCGCTTCGCTGATTCGTGTGGTGTTCAGAAGCGGTGTGGGAGAGGGCTTGGCAGTCCCGTGCCAGGGTTGAGTCCGCCGGCGATCCAGTAGGCGATGGT
>JALRFZ010000026.1 GCA_023253615.1 Verrucomicrobiales bacterium
GTAGTGGCTGCCGGCGCCGGTCGGGATCGGCCGGTGGGTGATCGTCGTGTTCCGATCCCCGACGACCTCGGTGATCGGCCCGACGAGTGCCTGCGCCATCGACACCGAGTGGCTGAGGATGTCGCTCGTGACGCCGTAGCCCGCCTGGTCGAACATGAAGCGCCAGGTCAGCAGGCCGAGCTCGCCACCAACGAAGGCGTCATCGACATCGGCGACAGCAATCTCGACGGCAAACGCGAGGTGAAGCTGGCCGTCACGCCCGATGGCGAGGCCCTCGGACTGCGTCTCGAGACGGTCGCGCGACAGGTGCGGCAGGCTTTTTACGGCGAGGAAGTGCAGCGCCTCCAGCGCGGCCGCGACGAGGTGCGTGTCTACGTGCGTTACCCGCGCGACGAGCGCCGCAGCCTGCAGAATCTCTCCGACATGCGCATCCGCACGCCCGCGGGCGCCGAGATCCCCTTCGGCGAGGTCGTCGCCGCCGAGGAAGGCCGCGGCTACGCCGTGATCCGCCGGGCGAACCGCTTCCGCTCCATCAACGTCACCGCCGACATCGACCGCACCAATCCCCAGGCCAATGCCAACGAGATCGTCGAATGGATGCGCACCGACATCCTCGCCCGCATGGGGCAGAAATTCCCCGCGGTGATGTGGGAATTCCAGGGCGAGCAGAAGGACCAGCGCGAGAGCGTCTCCGATCTCTCGAAGGGATTCGTCTTCGCCCTCATCGGCATCTACATGGTCCTCGCCCTGCCGCTGCGGAGCTACTCCCAGCCCCTCATCGTCATGTCCGTGATCCCCTTCGGCATGATCGGCGCGGTGGCCGGCCACATCCTCTTCGGGATGAATTTCAGCATCATGAGCATGATCGGCGTCATCGCCCTCGCCGGCGTCGTCATCAACGAGAGCCTCGTCCTCGTCGAATTCATGAACCGCTACCGGCGGTCCGGCCACACCGTGATGGAGGCGGTCATCAAGGGCGGACGCGAGCGTTTCACGCCCATCTTCCTCACCTCGGTGACGAGTTTCATCGGCCTGCTCCCCATCATCACCGAGACGAGCATCCAGGCGAAGTTCCTCATTCCCATGGCCGTGAGTCTCGCCTTCGGAGGGCTCATCAATCTCTTCAACACGCTCATCCTCGTGCCTTGCGTCTACGCGCTCTTCGACGACACGCGCCGCACCGTCTACACACCCGAGGCGGTGCGACGGCAGGACGAGGAATTCGCCGACGAGGAGAACGAACACGCCATCGAGGTGGGCTCGTGAGGCGTCCCCCATCGCGTCCTTGATGCGGACGGGAATTGGCGGCAACCTTGCTTCCGCCCCCATGAACCGCCTCCCGTTTTTGATCGCCCTCGCTCTCGTCGCGTCCGGATACGCGACGGCGCAGGAAAAGGCCCACCTCGCCCTCGGGTCGCCCTTCGCCTCGTACGTCGAGAAGGAATTCCCCTTCTTCACCCAGACGGTCGATGCGCGGGCCTTCGGTGAAACGCCGGAAAAGGAGAACCTCACCCCCCGCGGCATCATCGTCCCGGCGGGCAACGGATTCTACGGATGCTTCGATCCCGACCTGCTCCGCTGGGCGCTCTTCTGGAAGGAAAACGCCGACGGCGAATACCTCACCATGAGCGGCATGGGCACGGGCAGCTACCGGCTCCCGAATCGCAAGGCGGCTCCGGGACAGAAGGAGCTGCCCTTGCCTCTCGGCACGCCGGTGCTCGCGATGCCCTTGCGGCCGGGAGTTTCCGCAGGCGAACGACGGGTTCAAGACGATCCCCGCGACCGCGGCAATGCGGAGGAAGGCGAACTAGGGCTCGGTCCGGTGCCGGTCGCGATGGGTCGCTTCGAGGGATTGCGTCTCGTCGGTGACGGCGTGCAGATCGAATACACCGTCGGCGGCACGCTCGTCAAAGAACGGCTTTCGAGCGAAGGAGACGACGTTTTCCGCGATCTGGAAATCGCCGCCCACGAATCGCCCATCCAAATCCGGACCGGTGCCGGCGACGACGACTGGCTGGCTCTGGCATCGACTAACAAAACCACTCATCACCGCATCTTTCTCTCCAGCAACGGCAAGATCGCTGTGAAAGAAGGAGCCCCCTCCACGAACACCGCGTCCCGGACGCGCTGGCCCGATCCCGTCAAAACCGCGGCCGCCGTCTTCCCCGCGAAAGACGCCGCCTGGGTCTTCGACGACCTGCCCCTCCCCGTCCCGAACCCCTGGAAACGAAACGTCCGCGTCGCCGATCTCGGGTTTTTCCCCGATGGGCGCGCCGCCCTCGTCACCTTCGACGGCGATGTTTGGATCGCGAAGGGACTCGAGCGCAACGACGGAGCCGAGTGGAGCCGCTACGCCTCGGGCCTGCACGAACCCCAGAATCTCGCGATCCGCGACGACGTGGTTTACGTCTTCGACCGCAACGGCATCGTCGCCCTGCACGACACCGACGGCAACGGCGAGGCCGATTGGTATGAAAACGCCTCCAACAGCTTCGCCCAGTCCGCCGAGACGCGGCAGTATGCGAACGACTTCATCGCCCTGCCAGATGGCGGATTCTACGTCGCCCTCGGCGGCCAGATCGGCGGAACGATCGGGAAACTGAACGGCACCGTCATCCGCATCGCGCCCGACGGGGATTCCTACGAGGTCGTTGCCACCGGCTTCCGCCAGCCCTATCTCGGCTACGATGCGGAGACGGGCATTTTGACGGCGAGCGATCAACAGGGCAATTGGAAGCCGGCCACGCCCATTTACCGCGTCGAAGAGGGGCGCTACTTCGGATTCCAGCCGGAGAAGTTCAAGGACAAGGTCACCCACCCCGCCACGATCTCCCCCGCCGAGGTCTGGATCCCGCATTTCATCAATCAGTCCGGCGCGGGACAGGTTTGGATCCGGGATAACGGAAAACAGGGATCGAAGATGGGGGAACTGAGCGAGTCCCTCGTCCACATCGGCTACAACCGGCCAGAGATTTTCAAGATCTACCTCGATGAGAAAGGCGAACAGGGCGCGGTGATGCCCCTGCTTTCCGGCTTCCCGGCGGGCCTCCTCAATGGCCGCATGAATCCGATCGACGGGCGGCTCTACGTCACCGGCTTCCAGATCTTCGGCAGCTCGGGCAGCCGCATCAGCGGCGTCTTCCGGGTGCGTCCCGGCGGCGTCAAAGCCTGGCTGCCGCGCGAGATCCGCGCCGAATCGCGAGGCATTCTCCTGACCTTCGATGCTCCCCTGAGTCCCGAACTGGCCGCCGAACTGGGCCGTTACTCCGCCGATCGCTGGAACTACAAACAGACGCACGAATACGGCTCGGGCAATTATCGTCTCGACGGCGAGCCCGGCCAGGAGCCGCTGCCGGTGCTGAGCGCGAAGCTTTCCAAGGATGCCAGATCACTCTTCCTCGGTCTCGCCGATATGAAAGCGGCGCACACCCTGCGACTCACCTACCGCCTGCCCGCGCCCGAAGTCGCGACCGTGGAGAATGTCTACCTCACGATCCACCGCGTGCCGACCCTCGATCTCGCGAAGCTCGGCTTCGCCGACAACGAGGTCGATCTGACCCCGCGCACCGATCTCACCGGCGGAGCGACGGTCGAACCCACCGCCGCACTGGGCAAGGAAGTCGCGATACGCTACGGCTGCATCGCCTGCCACGCCACCGGCGATCCGGGCATCCCCGCACCGCCCGCTCCCGCGACGAATGGAGACGGCTCGAAGGTCGCGGTCGGACCTCCCTGGATCGGCGCGTGGGGTGCCAGCCGCATTTTCAGCGATGGATCGGAGATCAAAAAAATCGACGAAGCCTACCTGCGCGAGTCCATCCTTGATCCGGCGCGCCGCGTCATGCAAGGCTACGAGATGGAGCGCACCGGCGTCGGCATGCCTTCCTTCCTCGGTGTCCTGAAAGACCACGAAATCGAATCCGTGATCCTCTTCATCAAAGTCCTGAAGAAAAAGTAGAAGCGGCGTCCCGCCGCTTTTCCCCCTCATCCAAGCGGCGGGAC
>JALRFZ010000036.1 GCA_023253615.1 Verrucomicrobiales bacterium
GAACCAGCTTCGGCAACCTCGCGGAAAGTGCCGCCACGGGCCTCCAGGCCGATGTTTTCTGAGCGAGTTTTCCACACCGTTGGAGATCATATTGTGGGACAGGTCTACCATTTTATTTACCATCTGTTGAAACCTGAGACAACTTTTCAACGAATATTTGAGATGGAGTGATTCACCCCTATTTTACCTGAACGAAATTATTTAATAAAAATCGACAAATGAGAATACCTAGATTGCTTGGTTTAGGACGCTCTTATTATCACGTTGTATCGCGAGTTGTCGATCGACGGATGGTGTTTGAAGGACGGGACAAAGAGGTCTTCCGCCGGATCCTGCGGAACCAGGAGACTTTCACCGGCGTGAGAATCGTCACCTACTGCCTGATGTCGAACCACTTCCACCTTCTTCTCGAAGTTCCGGACCGGGAAACGCTGCCACCCCTTGATGAAGAGGGGCTTCTCGCCGTGCTGCCGCTGCTTTATGATCGAGAAACCGTCGATGGGATCAAACAAGAGCTCGAACTGGCCCGGAGTTCCGGCGACGAAACGTGGCACCAGGAGATCCTTTCCTGGTACGAGCGCCGACGCGGCGACCTATCGATCTTCCTGAAGGAAGTGAAGCTCCGGGTGAGCCTCTACATGAACAAACGCCTCGGCCGCACCGGCACCCTCTGGGAAGGCCGATTCAAGAGCGTTTTGGTCGAGGATGGCGAGCAGGCCCTTCTCACCGTTGCCGCCTATATCGACCTCAATCCCATCCGCGCCGGGATCGTGGACCATCCGGAAGACTACCGTTGGTGCGGCTATGCCGAAGCGGTGAAGGGGGGCAAATCGGGCCAACGGGCGCGCGCCGGGCTGGGACGGATGCTCGCCGATGCGTTGGCGGATCCGGATTGCCGGAACGATTGGAGGATCACCCAGGCCCGCTACCGCATGTTCCTCTACGACGAGGGCCGCGAGATCCGGGCCGCTCCCGAGTTGGGGCAGGAGGGACGAAAGGGCTTCTCCGAAAAAGAAGTCGATGCCGTGCTCGATCGGCAAGGGAGGATCCCCTTTGCCCCCGCCCTGCGCCAGCGGGTGAGGTATTTCTGCGACGGTGCCGTTCTCGGTACGGTCGATTTCGTGAACGCCGTTTTCGAGCGGGAACAAACCCTGAGAAAACGATTCGGCGAAAAACGGAGCTCGGGAGCGAGACGCATGCGTGGCGCGGATTGGGGGGAACTACGGGTGATGCGCGACTTGCGGAAAGACGTGTCGGAGAGTTAGGCTCGCGCGGCCTTCGTTCCGGACTATCCCTCCCCCACGCCTCCATCCGCGGAAGTCTCCACCAACAGAAGGTGCGGCGTGACCTGTCTTTGTCAGGAATCCCCTTGTCTCTCTTCCCGGCTCCTGATAGGCTGGATCTCATGTCAAAAGCCATCGTCGATCCCAACGAACTGCGGCGTTTCGCAGAGGAGTTGAAACGCTTCAACGGCGATCTGCAGAATTCGCTTTCCTCGCTCCAGGCCCGGTTTTCGGCCCTCAGCGACACCTGGCAGGATCAGGAGCACGCGAAGTTCGCCCAGGATTTCGTCGAGACGACCAAAGTCCTCCGCCGTTTCATGGAAAGTTCCAGCCAGCAGGGCCCGTTCCTGCTCCGCAAGGCGCAGCGCATCGAGGATTATCTGAACCAACGCTGATCCCCGTGTCCGGAGCAAACGTCACGAATCTCGAGGCCTTGGAACGGTTCCGTTCCAGCCTCGTGCTGTTTCTCGAACGTGCCAATCTTGTCCTCGACGAGGTGAGTGAAGAAGTGAAACGCACCCGCATCTGGCTGCAAACCGAACAGCGCCTGAAGCTCGGCCAGGAAATGAAGCGCCGCGAGCGGGAGCTCGAAATGCTCGAGCAGGAGCTTTTCACCGCCCGGCTCTCCGATCTCGCCCAGAAAAAGACCGGTGCCCAGATGCAGGTGAACCAGAAGCGCCGTGAATTGCGCGAGCTGGAGGATACCTTGCGGAAGGTGGCGGGCTGGCTTCGCAATTTCGACTCCACCGTCGAGACGGAGGCGAAGAAGGCCGAAAAGCTGCGCCACCATCTCGATACGGACATGACCCGGGCCGTCACCTTTTTGAACGAAGCGATCCGCCAACTCGGCGCCTATACCAGCCGGGGCGAACTTTGATGTTCATCGACCTGGGCCACCTCATCCCGAATCCCGATCTTTCGACCTCCACGCGGCCCCGGGCCGTTTCCCCATGAGCCTCAATCACAGCAAGGGCCGTCTCATCGGTCTCTCCCGCGAACTCCTCCGGGTGTGGCAGGAAACGCAGGAATCCTGGCGCGACGGCAAGGCCCGCGAATTTGACAGCACCTACATGCAGCCCATGTTCGATGCCGTCGACCACGCCGCCGCGGCGATCGAGGATCTCGACAAAGTGCTCCACCGACTCCGACAAGACTGTGAACTCTGATCCCCTCTCCGCCCTCGAAACGATCGACCGGATCGCCCGATTCCATGCCGGGGCGAAATCCTTTGCCGAGCGCGAAAAAGGCCTCGAGCGCGCCCGCCAACTGCGCGATTCGAGCCGTCGCCAGGCCCTCGATGAATCCCGGGCGGAGATCGAGAGACGCCACCAGTCCGCCCTCACCGCCCTTCGCGACGAGGCCGCGACGGCCTGCGCAGGACTCGAGGACACCGCGCGGAACCGCCGTCTCCGCCTCGACAAAGCCCAGATCTCGGTGAGGCATGCCGTCATTGGCGCGATCCAGGCCACCGAAGGCCAGCACCGCGCCGCGCTCCAGCGGGAATACATGGAGGCCGGCCGTAAACGCGAACAATCCCTCGCCCACGCCCAGGCCGGGCTCGAGGAAAGCTCTGCCTCCGCCAAGGCGATCCACGGCCGCTATTCCAAGATGGAGAAAGCCGCCGTTTCCTCCCTGCGCGGCTACGGTTCGCTGCAACGCCGCCTCCTTCTCGCCCTGAAGGAAACGGAGACACCCTTGCCGTGGGAGGGACCGCCGGCCGCACTCGAGGAGACCCTGACAAAACAACACGAAGCGCTCTCCGCATCCGTCAAGGCGCTGCGCAAATCCCCTCTCACCGCCTGGTTCAGCGCCTTTCCCCTCGTTCTGCAGATTTTTCTCGTGCTTGGGATCGGTGCAGCCGCGCCGCTCTTCGCGCCGGCCCTGGGGTTGGGCTCCTTGTCCTGGGCCGCCAGCCTGCTTCCGGCGGCAGGGATCTCCTTCCTCCTCGTGATCCTCTGGACCCTTGGCAGGAAACCGGCCGTCGCATTCGTCGAGCGGGAAACCGCCCGCTTCGCCGAGGCCAAGGGGCTGCGGATCCGGCATCGCGAGAGGATCGAGAGCGATCACCGCCTCGCCGTCGAGACGGCCGAAGCCGAATACAACAGGGTCAAGTCCGCCTTTGAACAGGGTTTGAAGGAAAAGCCGGCCACCGCCGGCAAACACCGCTACCCGAATCCCGATGCCGTCGAGAAGCGCGCCCGGGGACTGCGGGAAAAGCTCGAGGCGCACCTCCAGTGGCAGATCGATTCCGTCCATCAGGGGCTCGCGTCTCGAACCGCCATCCTCGAGCGCGAGCGCGACGAGGCGCTCGCCGCATCGTCCGCGGAGACCACTCCTGAAGAAGATCCGTCGGCACCCTACGAACGCCTCGTCGCGGAATGGGAGCGCGATTTGCTGCCCCTTGCCGCCGCCTTGGAAGCCGAGACCCGCGCGGCGCGGGAGAGGGTGGACCGCGCCTGGCTAGAGCCGGGCCCCGATGCCTGGGAAACCCCGCGCGCGCTCGATCCCGCCGTCGCTTTCGGAGAGCTCGACTATCGCGCGACCGCGAGCGAACTCATCCTGCCTGTCTCCGAGCCGATGCGGCTGCCCGGCACGCCGGATTTCCGCCTGCCGCTGCGCCTCCGCATTCCAGACGCCGCCTCACTGCTGCTCGAGACCAAACAACACGGCCGGGACGAGGCCATCGCCCTTCTCAATCATCTCGTTCTCGCCTGGCTCGCGCACTCTCCGGCGGGTCGACTCTCCTTCTCGCTCTGTGATCCGGTGGGCCTTGGCGAGAGTTTTGCCGGCCTGATGCATCTCGCCGACTACGAGGACATCCTCATCAACACCCGCATCCGCACCCAGTCCGATCAGATCGAAAAACGCCTCGGCGAACTCTGCGATCACATGGAGAAGGTGATCCAAATGTATCTGCGGAACGACTACCGCAGCATCACCGAGTACAACGAAGCCGCCGGCACGATCGCGGAACGCTACCATTTCCTCGTCGTCGCCGACTTCCCGCACGGATTCAGCGACCTCGCCGCCAAGCGGCTCCTCAGCATCGCCGCCTCTGGCGCGAGATGCGGCGTCTTCCTCCTCATCCACCACGATCAGCGTGTCGATCCGCCCCAGGGCTTCCGCATGGACGATCTTCGCAAGGCCTGCCTCTGCCTGCAGTCCGGCATGGATGGATTCCACCTGAAAGATGCCCCCGTGAAGGGACTCTCGCTGACCCTGACAAAACCACCTTCGCCCGATCTCTTCGCCCGCTGGATCCACCAGGTCGGCGCCGCCAACCGCGATTCGAACCGCATCGAGGTGCCCTTCTCTTTCATCGCTCCCGCAGCGGAAGAGTGCTGGACCTCCACCACCGCCGATGAACTCCGCGTGCCGATCGGGCGGAGCGGAGCCACGAAGCTGCAGTATCTCTCGCTAGGCCGCGGCACCTGCCAGCACGCACTCATCGCGGGCAAGACGGGCTCGGGCAAGTCGACCCTCTTCCACATCATCGTCAGCAACCTCGCTCTCTGGAGTTCGCCCGACGAGGTCGAATTTTACCTGATCGATTTCAAGAAAGGCGTCGAATTCAAATGCTACGCCGATCGCGGGCTACCCCATGCACGGGTCATCGCGATCGAGAGCGACCGCGAGTTCGGACTCAGCGTCCTCCAGCGGCTCGATGAGGAATTGCGCCGGCGCGGCGAGCTCTTCCGCGCCGCCGGAGTGCAGGATGTCGCGGGCTACCGCTCCAAGCCGGACTCCGGGACGATGCCGCGCACCCTGTTGCTCATCGACGAATTCCAGGAGTTCTTCACCGAGGACGATGCCATCTCGCAGCAGGCCGCCGTTCTCCTCGATCGCATCGTGCGGCAGGGCCGTGCCTTTGGCATCCACGCGATCCTCGGGTCGCAGACGCTCGGCGGTGCCTTCACCCTCGCCCGCGCCACTCTCGGACAAATGACGGTACGCATCGCCCTCGCCTGCAACGAGGCCGATGCCTACCTCATCATGGACGACTCGAATCCCGCCTCGCGTCTTCTCACGCGGCCCGGCGAAGGGATCTACAACGATCGCGCCGGAGCGGCCGAAGCGAATTCCCCCTTCCAGGTCGTCTGGATGGGCGAAGACGAGCGCAACGAACTCCTCGATCATGTCGCCGCCCTCGACCGCGAACGCGGCGGCAAGGCGCGTCCGCGCGTCGTCTTCGAAGGGAACGCACCCGCCGAAGTTGCTGGCGAACCCGTCCTGGCCGAACGACTGCGGAGCGCACCCACCCGAGGCTTGCCGCAGGTATTCCTCGGCGCGCCGAATTCCATCAAAGGCCCCACCGAGGTGACCTTCGCCCGGCAAAGTGGCAATCACCTGCTCATCGTCGGACAGCGTGAGGACGCGGTCGATGCCCTCGTCGTTGTCTCGCTGCGTTTGCTGCGGGCGCAGTTTGGCGAAGCGATCCGGCTCGTTCTCATCGACAGCCGCTTCGCCGCTCCGGACGAATCCCCCTTCCGCCGCGCCGTCGAACGCATCGGCGGGGTCGAGGGCCCGGACGCCCATGCGATGGGTCCGCTTCTCAACGAGCTCGCCGGCGATCTCAAGGCCGTCGCCGATGGCAGCCGGGCCGATGCAGGAAAGCCGGTCGTTCTTTTCATCCCGAACCTCCACCGCCACCGCAAGCTGCGGCACGAGGAGGACTATTCGTTCTCCCTCGATGCGGACGCCGAGGCCAAACCTTCCGATTCGCTGCAGGAGATCATACTCGAGGGGCCTCCGTGGGGTTATCACCTCGTCACTTCGCTCGATTCCTACAACAACCTCACCCGCACCCTCGGACGCAAGGCGGCGGGCGAATTCGAGAAAAAGGTGCTCTTCCAGATGAGCGCGGCCGACTCCGCCAGCCTCATCGACACCGGCAAGGCGTCGGAGCTGGGGCTCAACCGGGCGCTGCTCTACGATGAGGCCGCAGGAACGATCGAGATCTTCCGGCCCTACACGATGCCGGGGATGGAGTGGTTTGGATAGGGGATCATCAAGCACCACCCACCGGAGGCAGGCCGAACAACTGCCGTGCCTCCGTTTTGAGCAAGGCCAGGATCGTGAAGACTCCGAGGATCGTGCCGAAAGGCATGAAGAGACACTCGATCCCGGCCACGACCAGGCAGAAGGTATGCGAGCGATGGGCGGCCAAACGTTTCCCGGCGATGACGATCATCGTGGAGACGATGAAGCCGCCCAGGATGATGACGGAAGCCACCGAGGTGAAAATCGTTCCCATGAGCTTTGCCGGGAAAACCTCGGGCGATCCGGGACGCATCACCTCACCGTCCGGAGCTTTCACTTCCGGCCCCAAAAACGTTTCGGGAGGCGCCACAAGGAAAAAAATCCCGATCGCCAGATGGATGCAGGGAATGAGGGAAACCGCATACCCGATCCCTCCCACCACATAGTGAAAGATCGAGAGGAGACGAAGGTGCTCGCGGACTTGTTCGGTCATGCCGGGAAGGGTAAACCGGATCGACGGCGGGAATCCAGCGAAATTCCCCGGCGGGAACGCCGCATTCGGAAGAGAGTAGTCCAGGGCTTCAGCCCCTGACAGTCGCGGCAACGGGCTGAAGCCCCCGCCTAATTTGTCGATCACAAGTTTTTTGTTTACAAATGTAGTCTTCATGACTACAAACGTAGCCATGAAGAAGCTGCCGCAGATTTCCTCCTCGGAATGGAAAGTGATGGAAGTGGTTTGGGAGAATCCTCCGGTGACCGCCCAGCACGTCAGCGATGTTCTCGGAGAGCAGGAGCAGTGGAAACCACAGACGGTGAAAACCCTGCTCGCCCGGCTGGTGAAGAAGGGCGTGCTTGAATACGAAAGTGAAGGCAGACGCTTTCATTATCTGCCCGCGATCGGACGCGAGGAAGCGGTCGCGGCGGAGACGGGGACGTTTTTGGAACGGGTTGCGCGGGGCTCGGTGGCGCCCTTGTTATCACACCTCGTGCAGAGCCGACGCCAATGGAGCGGTGAAGAAATCGCCGAGCTGCGCAAACTGCTGGACGACGCGAAGAACGGGGGCGCGAAATGAATGCCTTGCAGGAAATCTTCACCTCGGTCTTTCCCGCCTCGCGCGATGCGGCGACCCTGACCATCGCGATCGGAATCCTGTTGCTGGCTTTTCGACGACTGCCGTCTGCCTGGCGGCACGCAATCTGGCTCCTCGTCGTTGTGCGCCTGCTTCTTCCCGTGCTTCCGGAGAGTTCGCTCTCCTGGAGAAATTAGATGGCACTGACCAAACGGGAAGCCGCCCCATCCCCTCCCCTCACTTTTCCTGACGGAGCCAACCGTTTTGGCGCACTCGACTTCAGCGGAATCCCCGTGGAGAGAACCGTGATTTCAGGTCCCCCGACCGCCGTTCGGGAAGCGTCCGCCGAATGGACGCTCCGGGAAATTCTGCCGGTCGTCTGGGCCGGCGGAACGCTCTTGTGGCTCTCGGTGATGGCGGCGGGTTGGATCTCGTTTAAAAGACGGGTCAGGAGACTGGAATCGCGGGAACACTCCGCCCGGGAGAATCTCGAAAGCACCCTCGCGACGCTGTGCTCCGATTTGGAAATCGCCCGCGTGCCGCGTCTAGTCCTCACCGATGCCGTGGCGGGTCCCGCCCTGACAGGATGGTGGCATCCGCGCATCCTCATGCCACCCTCCGCGACCGAAGCCCTCAACCCGTCTCAACTTCGCATGGTGATCCTGCACGAGCTCGGTCACCTGCGCCGCCGCGATGTGGCCGTAAACTGGCTCCTGTGCCTGCTGCAGGCTGTCCATTGGTTCAATCCCTTTGTCTGGTGGGCCTTCCGCCAGATTCGGGTCGAGGCGGAGCGGGCCACGGATGAATGGGTGATGCGCCGGATCGATGCGGAATCACCTTCCGACTATGGTGAGACCTTGATCCGCTTGCTCGAGACCGCCGGTCAGGAACGCTCCATGGCACCGGGATTGGTCGGTGTGGTCGAAAGCCGCATCAGCCTGCGTTCGCGTCTCGCCGCCATCGGGCGATTCCAGAAAAAGTCGAGCCCGTGGCTCGCGGCAGCGGCTCTTGTGGTCGTTTCTGGACTCGGGACGGCGGGTTTGACTCAGGCTCCAGCGAAGAAGGGCGACATTCCCCTCGATCCCACCGAACAGAAATCAAACGATGCGGTGACGGCGGCTCCCAAACTCGCCGAGACGTCGCAAGTGCAACTGAACGTGAAGGTGTGGCGAACGGGAAATGGCGGACCGGATGAACTCATTGCTTCCCCTTCCGCTCTGACGATGCCGGGCCAATGGGTCTTGTTTGAGGACTCAATCGAGATTCACTACCCCACCAATTACGATCTTCCGTCGCTCCCGAAAGATCTGGCGGCCAAAGCCAAGGGCGGAGGAGCGATTGAGGGAAATTGGAAGACGAACGAATCCACGGCCATTCTCCCTCCTCATCCGACGGGGTTCGAAAAACGGAACCTTGGATGGACCTTGAAACTCCGTCCTGATCGTGGACCAAACGGGGAGATCCGGATTGCCGGAACCATTGAGCAAGCCGGGCTCAAGGGATTCGTGGACCACGGTTCACCCATCACCTTCGACCGGCCATCGGGACTGCTTGGAAAGAAGAAGGCCGAGACGGTGACGGAGAACCGGCAACTGCTGCCCGTGTTTCTCACGCGGACCCGCCCCCTGAAATTCGACCCGAAAGGAGAATTGCTCGTCGCGACACTTGCCGCAGACGGCGGGCCATCCGTGGACCCAGCACAAGTGATCGTCGAGGGCTTTGCCGACAGTCTGCGTGTAGACGGACTGCCCGGACTGCGGGTGGAAGTTCTCGCGAAGCCGGTGGAACTCCCTTCTCGAAAGGA
>JALRFZ010000042.1 GCA_023253615.1 Verrucomicrobiales bacterium
GCCGACAGCCTGACATTCCTCGAAACCCAGATCGCCGATCCCGATCCGCTCGTCCGGCTCGAGGCCATTGTCGCGTGCAGCTACGTCGAGGACTCCCGCGCCGCCACCATCGCCGCGCGCGCCCTCGATCACGATTTCAACGACTACCACCGCCACGCCCTCACCAAGACCCTCCACGCCACCAACGCGCTCTGGGCACCTATTCTCTCGACCGGCTTCGCCTTCGACCGCGACGAGCACCTCCTCTTCGCCCTGAACCACAGTTGGGTCGAAAACAATCCCGACGACCTCAAGAACCTCAGCGGTGCCGCCGTCGATTACCGCCCGAATGCCGCCTCCGACGAGGTCCGCACCATCCTGCGGCAGCAGGTGGAGAAATTCAAAGGCACGCCCGAGCGCGAGCTCGTCTGGCTCCAGGCCCTCGCCGCCCGCGCCTCGGTCGACGACCTGCCCCTTCTCCTCGAGCGCGGCCTCACCCATCCCGCCTTGCTCGCCGCCATCCAGGTGACGAGTGTCCCCGATCCCGCCGCCCTCCTCGCGCCGCTCTGGGCGAGCGACCAGACCGCGGTGCAGCGCGAGGCGGTGCGTTTGTCAGGATTGTGGCAGGCCCGCACCTACACCGACCGCATCCGCGAAATGGCCTTTGATGAGAGCGCCCCACTCCGCGCCCCCGCCTTCGAGGCCCTCCTCGTCCTCGATCCCGAGGCCGCGATCGCCCGTCAGATCGAGCGACTCCGTTCCGTCACCGACGCGAAGGACGCCGCGCCCCTCCTCTCCGCCCTCCTCGCCAAAGCCGAGGGACGTCAGGCCTTCGAAAAAGCCCTCGCCGCCCCCGACGTCCTCCCCGCCGCCGCCGCGCGCCACGTCCTCAACGCCCACAATCAGATCGGACGCGCCGACGCCAAACTCTCCCCGCCCCTCATGAAGCTGGCCGGACTCAACACCGCCCTGCCCGCCTACACGAAGGAGTATGTCACCAAGGTCGTGAAAGACGCCCGCACCTACGGCGACCCCGTCGAAGGCAAGAAGATCTACGAGACCGCCGGCTGCATCGCCTGCCACATACCGGGGGCCGCCCAGAGCAAGATCGGACCCGACCTCAGCGCCATCAGCCGCGGCCTCCCCGTCGAGCTCATCGTCACCGAACTCGTCTGGCCCGCCCTGAACGTGAAAGAAGGCTACGAAGCCGCCACCGTGACGTTGAAGGATGGAACGGTGGTGACCGGATTCAAACAGACCGAGACCGCCGAGGCGATTGCGATCCGGAATCTCGCGACCGGAGCGGTCCGGAGCATTCCGCGCGGGGAGACGAAGGAGGTGAAGCTGGGCGGGACGGTGATGCCCGATGGTTTGACCGCCGGGATGGATGAGAGGCAGTTGGCGCACTTGGTGCGGTATTTGATGGGGTTGGGGGCGGAGTGATCAGTGACCCGTAATCCGTGAACGGTCATCAGAGGTCGGCCAGCGGACGAGATCTGCGTTCATCGGCGGGAGCGAAGCGAATCTGCGGACATCTGCGTCCGCTTCCGATTCATGAACCCGCTCCCAGCATGAGCCTTCACGCCCCCGTCAGGATTTGCGGACATTCGCGCCCCATTTGCGAACATTCGCGTTGAAATGATTTCCCGGAAAATCGACCTTCCGAGATTCCAGGAATCCACCATTCCATGAAACTCCCCCTCCAGCTTCTCGATGTCGTCGCCCTTCTCGAAGACCACCCCGAAGCGGGTTTGGTCGCAGGGCAGGTCGGGACCATTGTTGAGCAACTGGCAGACGCGGTCTTCGAAGTAGAGTTCTCGGATGAGGAGGGCAGGACTTACGCGGAAATCGCCTTGCCCGCCAGCCAGCTCATCGCGTTGCGATATTCGCCCGTGGCGGCTTGAGGGTGGTGGGGCATTCGCATCAACCTAAGCATCTAACAAATTGGATTAGAACGAGTTAAATATCAGAAAACCGCGATTTTACCCTTGACTTTGCGAAAGAGCCGGCAGGTTTTCCATGCAAAGAACTTCGCCTGCCGACTCCCCGCTTCTCATTCTCCCCGACCTCGACGCACTCGCAAGGAAAACCTCTTTCGTGATCCGCGAATCGCCCAAGATGGACCCGTCGACCTTCCTCCAAACCCTCTCCGGAGCGGTGTCCTCTGGATTCGCCTCCCACAACCGGATCGCCATGGGGCTTTCGCAGCGAACCGGCGTGCCCATCACCAGCCAGGCGGTCTACAATCGCTTCTCCGAGGCGTCCACGGAGTTCCTCACCGCAGTGCTGCACCGGCTCTTCGGGCAACGTTTTTCCTCGGGCCTTCCCCACGGAGATCTCGGCATGCTCCGGCGCATTCTCGTGGAGGACTCCTCGGTCCAGACCATGCCCAAGGCCAACGCCGAGCTTTTTCCCGCCCACGGCAACCGCCACGGGAGCACCGCCGGGGTGAAGATCGACTTCGCCTACGACCTGCTCGCCGGGGAGGTTGTCTCCCATACCCTCGAGTCGGCCACCGAGCAGGACAAGACCATCGGCAAGGAGCTCGTCGCGACGGTGCGGGAGAACGACCTCGTGCTCCGGGACATGGGCTACTTCTCCCTTTCGGAATTCGTTGAGATTGAACGGCGTGGAGCCTACTGGCTGACGCGCGTCCCGCTCACCCTCGGGCTTCGGGGCGACACGGGCATGAGCCTTGAAAGGCTGCTCCAGATCCATCGCGGAAACATCATCGACATCCCGGTCAGGGCGGGCGAGGCAGGCAAAGGCTGTCGTCTCGTGGCGATACGGGCAGCCGGGGCGGTGGCCCGCAAGCGACGCAAGCAACGCCGGAAGGAAGCGAAGGCCAAAGGCGCCGAGCCGGATGCCGCGGGCCTGATCCGCGATGGCTGGCACCTCATGATCACGAACCTTCCCGCCGCGGACTTCCCCCCGTTTCGGTTGCGGGCGATCTACCGGGCGCGATGGGGCGTCGAGATCCAGTTCCGCGCCTGGAAGCAAGCGAACAACCTCGACAAAGCCCTCAATCGCAGGAGCGGGGAGCACCACCTCATGGCCATCATCCTCGCGGCGATGATCAACCATCTCGTCGGGATGCGGATGGCGCGGGTTCTCAGCGGAAAGAAGGAGGCGGGGGATCTCAGCTACGAGAAGCTCTACGACGCCCTCGCCATCCACCACCAGGCGGCCAGGCGATGGGAGGAAATCCTGACATTCGCACCATTCATGAAACACGTCCAACGCGATAGAAGGAAGAGGAAATCCCCAGTCACGACAAGGGCTCTGGGCTTAGGTTGACGCGAATG
>JALRFZ010000323.1 GCA_023253615.1 Verrucomicrobiales bacterium
CCACGTATTTCGGTCCGTTCATCGTGGCCTCGATCGCAGGCCCACCGTCTCCGCCGTAGCCCTTTTTGCCGGAACCATTCACGACCGTGCGCACCTTTCCGTCCTTCACCTCGACGAGCGCGTTTCCGCCCCGCAGCAGCACGTAGAGCGTGCCGTCCGCGGCTTCCGTCACCGCACGGGTGTCCCCCATCGTCGCCTCGAGCGCCGGTGTCCCATCGACCGGCAGCCCGCCCTTGCCATTGCCCGCGACGGTCGAGAGGAGACCCGAGGCGAGATCGATCCGGCGGGTCCGGTGATTGCCGATGTCGGCGACGAGCACGCTCTCCTTGTCGGCCGAGAGCGTCGCCGTCATCGTGATGTTGAATTTGGCGTCTTTGGCAGGACCACCGTCGCCGCCGAACCCCTTTTCACCCGTGCCCGCCAACGTGCTCACCTCGCCGGATTTCAGATCGAAGAGGCGCACGCGGTGGTGGAAGGAATCCCCGAGGATCGCGACGTCGTCGCGGGTGATCTGGATGTCGTGCATGCCATTGAAAACCGCGGCGAGAGGATCGGACCCGTCCTTCACCGCGGCACCGGGCGCCGGTTTCTCTTTTTCGGCATTGTGATTCACGCCGGCGACGAATTCGACCTTGCCATCCACGACGCGGAAGACGCGGTTCGCTTTCGTGAACTCGACTCCGTAAAGAACGCCCTTGGAATCAAAGTCCACACTGAAGGGCTCGCTCACCGCATCCGTCCGCGGCGCACCGGCGATCACCTCCACCTGGGCCTGCAAGCGGGCCGCCGGACACAGACAGAGCCAGGCAAGCGGGAAAACAAAAGGGGAAACGAGGATTCTCATCGTTCCCATCATGCCTCTTCCGGAATCCGATGAAAAGCCCCGCGAACGACAAAATTGGTGCGCGAAGAGGGATTCGAACCCCCGACCGCCTCGGTGTAAACGAGATGCTCTACCGCTGAGCTATTCGCGCGGGTCGGACCCGAGGTTACCACGGCTTCCGCGCGCGGCAAGGGAAAGGACGTGGCAGACCCGCATCCGGGGGGAAAGTTTGTCGGGATTTTCCCGAGACGACACTTGCGGGAAGGGCGGTCGTTTGAGAGTGTTCCCTCTTTCCGTCCGCATCCGTAACCCTCCTCCCCGAACCCGAGACTCCCCGACCTTGCCTCCCCCACATCCTGAAATGAGCCAGCGCCGTTCTCCCGCCCCTCCCCGCAACACACCCCGTTCCCGGAAGCCGTCCGCTTCCTCGAAAAAGGCCGAGTCGGAAAACGCCAAGGACACCTGGTCGGTCGATGAGGCCGCCGAAACCTACGGGATCAACCACTGGGGCGCGGGGTATTACTCCATCTCCCGGCGCGGGGAGGTCGTGGTCGACATCACCGATCGCGCCACCGGATCGCCTCATTCCGTCAGCATTCCGAAACTCCTCGACGAACTCGACGCCCGCGGCATCCGTCCGCCGCTCCTGCTCCGCTTTCCCCGCATCCTCGAACGGCGCATCGAGGAGCTTTACCACGGCTTTGCCAAGGCGATCAGCGATCTCGAATACAACGGCACCTATCGCGGCGTTTTCCCCATCAAGGTGAACCAGCAGCAACAGGTCGCGGAAGAAGTCGCGGCTTACGGACGCCGCTTCCACTACGGTTTCGAAGTCGGCAGCAAGCCCGAGCTGATCGCAGCGCTCGCCTATCTCAAGGATCCCGACGCGCTGCTCGTCTGCAACGGCTACAAGGACGAGGAGTTCATCGACCTCGCGCTCTACGGCCAGCTCATGGGACTGCGCGTCGTGATGGTGCTGGAGATGCCGCACGAACTCGGCATCATCGAGGAGCGGTCCGCCGCCCTCGGCGTGGAGCCGGTCATCGGCGTGCGGGTGAAGCTCTCCGCGGAAGGGGCCGGGAAGTGGGCGAAATCCGGCGGGGAGAAAAGCCCCTTCGGA
>JALRFZ010000062.1 GCA_023253615.1 Verrucomicrobiales bacterium
GGCCCGGGAAACTGATCTGTCCCCATGAAATTTTTCGAGGGCGCTGGAAGTCACCGTCCAAGGATGCGGCAGAGGAAGGGCAAGGGCAAAGAGTTGATTCGGGTCCATCCCTGACGAAATGCCCGCTCACGTCTCTTTCAACCGGCTTTTACCCCTGTTTCCACACAAAACAGCGAAGACCCTTCCGGGGAGACCGTGATCTCGAAGAAAGAGCCGGGCGATGATGCCCTTTATGAAAATATCGGGGCCCGGTCAATCCGAATCGAAACACGCGGGATTCAAAAAGCAAATCCGCTGGAGAAAAGCGTGCACCTATTGGCCGGGCGGACGGGGACCGCCGTTGACCGATTCCTGGCCAGGAGGCGTCGGGGACTCATTCTTCAATTCTTCCTTCCGGTTTTCCGCTTTCAAGTCATCTGGGTCCGTCCGTTGGGCGATCAGGGCGAACAAGGAGATCAGGGCGAACGCCGTCGCCACCGCCGCCACGATCCACCACTGGTAAACGATCGGCCAGACAGGAAGACCGAGATCGTGATAGAGATCGATCCGCCGGAGTTTTGAGTCGGAGCACACCTTTTCGTTCAACTGGTCCACCTTCGCATCGGCATCCTCCCGGGCTCGCTCAATGCTCATCCAGAAGACCAGGCGGCTGGCGAAGAGCAGAAAGGCGAACAGCGCCGTCAGGAACCAACCCTCGAACTGGGCCATCCATTCCGGCCGGATCAGGAAACCGGCGATGGGACCGATCACGAAGATCGCGCAGAGCCCGACCAGACATTCGCCGGGTTCACAGGGGCAGCGGTGTTCGGGTTCCTTCTCGCTCATGCATCTCAATCTCCGCCTATTTTCGGCTGATCAGGTTATAGAGCCGGGAAATGAAAATGCCAAGGTGCAAAAAGCCGGAGAACGATCCGAGCAACCCGAATACGAATCCCCACCACCCCATTTCATTGCCGAGTTCGGGGGGATCAATGCCAAAAAAGGTCGCCACCGCCGTGTGCAACGCCGTTCCGATCCCGGGCTTATCGGGATCCGACGCGTAGAAAATGGCAGTCAGTCCGACAACCCACAGCAGCAGGGCAGCGGCGAAGCGCAGGGTCGAACCGAGCAGGTAGTCCACGTAGGCTTTCAGGGGCCAGATCGCCCAGGAAAGCGGCGCGTTGCGCCTCCTCCAGATGCCGCGGTGCACCTGGCGGACCCGGTTCAGGCACTTCTCCTCCTCGTCGAACTCATTGTGGTCCCGGTAGATCGTGACCAGGCTGCTCAGGATGGAGAGTTCCCCGTTCAGGATGGCGGTGTCCCGCGACCGGCGGCCGAACCATTTCCCAATCAGCCGCATTTCGGCGCGGATTTCGGCGAAGCGAACCCCCACCGACCCCGGGCCTTCGGCGGGAAGGGAGCCGAGGGGATGAAAAAGGAAATTCTTAGCAATTGGCGGGATGCCAGTGCCAAGAGTCTTAAAACCGTGGCATTCGGAACGGATCTCTCAGGTTCCAGCCTATTTCGACTCGATCGTCGCCGCGCCCGCGAAGGGCTTGACGACCTCGCCGCTCGTTAGCGAAGCTTTCGCCTCGGCGTCATCCTTCAAGTAGGCATTCCAGAACGCCAGAGCCACCGCCTTCACCACTTCCGTGGTCGCGGAACTGCGCGCACCGAGACCGCCGCCGAAGGAGAGGTGGTTCGCACCATCGATGAAGAGCAGGTATTTGTCGCCCGGCGGGCTGAACTTGAACGGCTCCTTTTTCCACTCCGGACCCTGCCCGCCCACTCCCTGGTCGCGGGAACCGGTCATCGTCAGCATCGGCAGTTTCAGCGCGGCCCAGCTCGATTCCGTCAGACCCTGCTGGCCCGTGCCTTGTGCGCTGATGGGCATGATGCACCGCACCCGTGGATCCGCGAAACCGCGCGCCTGCTGCCCGGCGAGATCCACCGTGACGCCGCCGACCAGCATCGAGGTGTAGGCGCCAAAGGAATGCCCTCCCACTCCAATGCGCGAGGTGTCGATGCGCCCCCGCAACGCGGGCAACTTCTCGACAAGCTGCTCGATGGCGTCGAGAATCAAAATCACATCACTCACCCGGCCCTCGATTTTCGCCGGATCGCTGATCGCCGCCGCGAGTCCGCCGCCCGCGCTCCGCAGGCCGGAGAAACGCCGCGCGCCGGACTTGTCCCCCCCGGCCTCTCCTTCCGCCGCGCCGCGCCGCAACCCGGCGCCATTCAAGCCGTCGGCATGCGAGGGGTGCACGATCACATAGCCATTCCCGGCGAGATGCTGGCTGATTGCGGCGAAAGCGGACGAGTCCGCGCCGAAGCCGTGCGAGAAGACGATGAACGGCAGCGTTTCGCCAGTCGGCGGAAAATGGACGCGGCAACCGAGCTCCTTTTCCCCTTTGGAATCAAGCAAGGTGATGTCGGCGGAGTCCGCCCCCGCGAAGACGGTGAAGCCGAAAAGCAGAAACACGAGAAGTAACTTCATGCCGGAATTCAACCTGCGGAAGGCGTCGGAGTTTCGCACCAAAGAGCGACGAACCCCCACCGACCCCGGGCCTTCAGCGGGAAGGGAGCCGAGGGGATGAAAAAGGAAATTCTTAGCAACCGCAAGCGGGGCTGGTGCGAGAGCCCGACCCCGATTCCTGGAGCGGTGGCGTACACCAATGATGAACTCGACAACGGACCAAGAAGCCACATCGGCATCGTGTCCTACGCGGTGCCCGAGGTCGCGTCTCGGGTGGAACAGAACATGACTGCCGAGCTGAAACAGAAATTCCGTTATGTGCCCGAGTTTGGAGGGTCCGGCGGCGAAAGGCTCACGATCTACCACAACGCCAAAAGGACGATCGTTGGCCTTCCTCAGAACGACAATGACGTGAAGTTCTTCACGCGCGCCAAATTCCTGGTGCCGCCCGAATCCTGCGCGAGGCGCGTGTGATGCTGAAACAGTGGCTCAGTAGCGCGTTCGTGGCCTTGCTCCTGCTGGGGGCCGTTGCCCCTGCATCTGCGGCCACGTCGGCCGAGGAGCTTGCCAAGCGCTCGGAAGTGCTGGCGGAGCTCGCGCGCGGAGAAGAGCCTGGCGCCCCACCGAAGTTTGCCTTCCAGTACGGCACTCGCGAGGATCCGTCGCTGCCGAGGCGCTTTTTGGTCTTCCTTCGCACGGATGCCACGAGCGAGAACGTCGGCGATGCCGAGCTCGTGGTGGTTGCAGTTCGGAAGAAGGGCTCCGGGATCACCGCCGAACGCATCTTCCGCGACGTTTCGGTGTTGGGACTCCGCTCATCGCGCCGGGCCGCCCTGACCGAGCGCGAATTGCAGTCCATCCTGCGCGCGTCTGGATTTCACGATCAGGCCCGCAGGGGGGGCCACACGCGCTACCTCGCCTACGCCAAGTCGAGGCTCTCGGCCGGAGACCTGTCGAAGGACGAGCGCTGGATCTTTGACGAAGTGCTGGGCCCGGGCTGGGAGCGCACTCGGTAATTTCTGCAGCGCTGGAGGCTGGTGGTTCGGTAAACCGGGTGTGTCCGTCGAACCCCCACCGACCCCGGGCCTTCGGCGGGAAGGGAGTCGAGGGGATGAAAAAGGAAATTCTTAGCAACTCGAGGGGATGAAAAAGGAAATTCTTAGCAACCGAGGGCCTCGCGGTCAGGTCGCTCACGCCATGATCCCGTGGAGGACCTTGGCCTCTTCGGCGACGCCGGTGAGGCGGTAGTCGAGTCCGGCGTAGCGGTAGGTGAAGGTGGCGTGGTCGAAGCCCAACAAAGCCAGAATCGTGGCGTGGAGATCGCG